>CAXTNZ010000218.1:0-12418 GCA_964245695.1 uncultured bacterium
GCTCTTAGGTCTAATATAGCGTTGGTTCATGGAGGCATTTAATAAGTAAGTCGGCACAATAAAACCAAACTGTGCGAAGAAAAGTAAACAAGGTTCAAATCCTTTTTCCCCCTGCCCCCTGCCTTGCCATAACGATAAATTTTAACGCCAACCTACTTACCTGCCTCCTTAACTATTCATTTGGAGTGATAAACAATGGCGGAATTTGAAATTCTTACACCACATCGCTTCTACTTGGAATTGCATTTAGATGGATCTAACGACCAGGTAGATGGTACTTTCTTAGAGTGTCGGGGATTTCAGCAGACTCAAGCACCTATTGAAATCTGTGAAGTCACTATTAATAAATGGGGCAAAGCCAAAAAAGGTCAAACGATTAGGACTAAAATTCCTGGCAATGTCAAAAGCGGAAATCTGACTTTGCGTAGAGGTATGACTAGCTCAATCGCACTTTGGAATTGGTTTCAAGCAGTTCAAGATGGCAATTGGGCTAAACAACGTAAAAATGCTTCTTTGACTATTTACGACCAAAATGCAAAACCACAAGCAAGATTTGAATTAGCGGGTGCTTGGGCTTGCAGTTACAAAATTACTGATGTTAATGCCCGCAGTACAGAGATAGAAATTGAAGAAGTTGAAATTGCTTTCGAGGAATTTAAAAGAGCGAAGTTGTAGGAAGTTTTATGTTTCAAACAGAGTTTGAATTTACATTACCCAAAGGCTATCTAGATTCTGATGGCAATCTCCATCGCAAAGGGGTGATGCGGCTAGCAACTGCTATTGATGAAATAGCTCCTCTACGCGACCCTCGTGTTAAGTCTAATCCAGCCTACGCTACGATAATTATTCTGTCTCGCGTAATTACCTGCTTAGGGGCATTATCTGAGCTAACTCCTTTAATAGTGGAAAACTTTTTTGCTCAAGATTTGAGTTACTTACAAGACTTTTATCGTCACATTAATGGCTTGGAAAATGAAACAGCTATCTTAGAAGATACTGTTAATAATTCTGAATCTTTAGTTACCAATTAGATATTTTATCCTTAATTGTGTATGCGCCGTAAGGATCTTCTTTGTACTGAATTTGCCTTTACTCTTCCTAGAGGTTTAGTTGATACCCAAAACCGAGTACATCGTCAGGGAGTCATGCGTTTGGCTACTGCATTAGATGAAATTTTATTGCAAAAAGAGCGTAAAGTCCAAGAAAATTCTGCTTATGGGGTCTTAGTGATGCTTTCACGGGTAATTACCCGCTTAGGTAGCCTCACTTCTGTTAGCCCTAATTTGTTGGAAGGGCTTGTAGTCAGTGACTTGGCTTATCTGAGGGAATTTTATAATCGAGTCAACCAACAAGGAAATACTCATATCCCTACTCAATGTCCCCATTGCAATACTAAGTTTTCAGTAGAGCTAGAATTAGCGGGGGAGTCATAAGCTACCCCTCTGATATGTTATATGAGGAGGTAGCGTTTATTGCTTACCACTTTCATTGGTCACAAGATGATATTTTAAATTTAGAACACACTACCCGTCAGCGTTGGGTAGTAGAAATAAATAAGATTAACCAAAAGTTAGGAGATTAGTTTCTTTGACAGTTAACAGTTTATATTTGAATATCAAAATTTAATAGAAAGCACAAATTTTTCTTACCTTAAATAGGATTTACTATAGATAAAAATTGTTAGTTATCCATCTTGTACATAAAAAAAAATCAAATAAAAAAATTCCCAAATTAAATTTATATTATGAAATTAAAAGTTTTTAATTCACAGACGTTAAGTGAAGTCAAAGAACTAAACCTAGCTCTAGCAACCAGGATACAAGGTGAATGCATAGTTGGTCGCTCTCCTAACGCAGGTTTAGTCATAGATAGTCCTGATGTGAGTCGGCTACATGGAAAATTTTTGTACCAAGATGGAGATTATTATTTCTGCGACCTTGGTAGTAGAAACGGCTCAATAGTTAACGGTTATCTGGCTCAGACAAATCAAAGTTACAAATTGAAGGCTGGGGACGTTATTCGCATTGGTGAATTTGTTCTCACGATTGAAGAAATAAGTTCAGTGCCTGAAGATTTACCAGAAACTGTCTACAAAAGCCTAGACGCTACAGTATTTTCCGGTTTACGAGAAGCTGCTAATTTAAATGTTTCTGAAATTCCTAATCAACCTCAAGAAGCTGTTAATCAAGTTTCTGAGTCAGTAATTCCAGCACAAGAAAAAGTTAGCGAAACATCCCATCCCGATGTTCAGCCTGTAAAGTCTAAAACTGATACGTCTGATGTCATTATTTTTCAAGAAAAAACTAATTTTCAGGAAGTAACTTTTGTTCAACCCCAGGAAGCTGAATCTGAGGTAATAGCTCAAACTCCAGAGATAATAAGTGAAGTTTTTGAAACAACTTATATTCAACCTCCTGAATTATCTGAAGAATCAACGGTTTATCAAATAACTAGTGAAACTGCTCAACCAACTGAAGAAGCAACAGTTTCTCAAGTTACTGCTCAAACGGATCAAGCAATTGAAGAACTAACAGTTTCTCAAGTAACTACTCAAACTGCTCAACCAGCAGAAGAATTAACAGTTTCTCAAAACACTAGCTCTGTTCTTGAGGTTGTTTCTGATTTAACTACTATTGAAACACCTGAAGTAGTAGATGAAGTTTCTAAAGAAATAACTCAAACACTTCCTGAAGATACTTATTTGCAGGCTGTTGAGGCTTTGGAAACAACAAAAGCTGATGATACGATCGCGCTACCAGAAAAAAAAGCTGTGTCGCAAGTTACTGATACATCAACTCTTGAATCAGTAATTACACCAGCGTCACAAGTCAGCGAACCCTCGCAAACGAGTGTTGAACTTAAAAGCGAAAGGGAAACATCTCAATTAACAGAAATTCAAGCTACGGAAGTAGAAGTGGTGGAAGATGTTGCGGTATGCGCTCAAGTACCTGCTGAAGAATCTGAAACAGACGCGATCGCACAAATAACTGATGTTAAATCTCTTGAGTTCGCTTCCTCCCAAACACCCGTAAACGAAACTCCTAAAATTTCCTCAATTATTTCCACAAAATACGTAGCGCTCATCGCTCACGAAACTAAAAAATCGGATTTGGCAAAATTTGTTGCTCAACATCAAGAGTTTTTCTCACAGTGTTTAACGCTTGCACCACCCTCTATTAGTCAAATATTAACCCAAGAACTAAATATATCTATCAGTTTGCAAATTCCTGCTACAACATCTGGAGGATATCAAACTATTGCTTCTATGGTTGCGTCAGGAGATATCTTGGCAGTGATTTTATTGAAAGATTTTATGATGGCTCAATCTAGTCAGGCAAATGAGGAAGCACTGTTAAGGGTATGCAATATCAACGAAGTTTTAGTTGCAACCAATATCCCTACAGCAGAAGCGATCGTACATTACATTCAGCTTAAGGCATGAGCGCGTTCCTAATTTTCTTCGTCGTTAACTCCGTAATATTTCTCCAACCATTGCAATAAGCCTTGCTCTCGGACACTGACTCACGTTAAATGAACAGAATAGGGCGTGTCTGCTCCAATATACAATATAAAGGCGAGTTCCCCCGCGTTGGGCGAGGAGCCTGCATTGCCGTTTATGCCTGTGACGGTTGCTGCGTTAGGAACCCAAAAACCTATATACCTTATCAAACAAGCTTTTCAGGCTGTTGTATAAATATGCATAGGTTTTTGGGAGCAATTTGCACATCACCATTATTGGATCAGAATTATGCAAGATTGAACCTTGGTAGAAAGGGCTTTTTGAAGCCCTTGCTCAACTTTCTCAATCAGTTTGTCAAAAGACTCTTGATTTGCTGTCAGTTGTTCTCGAAGAACCTTCTCTAACTCAGGCTTTATTGAAACGCATATATCATCAATCTTCCTGTTGCTCAAAAAATTAGAACGCATCCAACTAGGGACATCCACATTTGTCTTGATTGCCTCTTTGACACTAGTGCGATTTAGCTCCATTCCAGCCGCCATAACCGAAGCCCCATATACAAGTGCAATGGGCCAGGTTAAGTGTCCGGTTAGTATTAGAGTGATGATGCTAGCGACAGTGCCTCCACCAATTACTACATTGACAATAAACCCGACTGTGTCGGCAAGGATAGCATCTCCAATTCGTAGTTCTGGGTTGACAAAAGCTGGGTCTATGCCCTCCTCAAATCTTAAACTGCTTCTAGGTATCTGAAACTTTCGACAGATTGGGTCGGTTTCTGCGGCTAAATCGGGTTGGATTTTATTGTTAAACCAAGAAGTGCATTTATTTTTAATTATCGAAGAAGCGCGATCGCTTTTTAGCCACTGCTCTGCCCGACTCTTCATAGATGTTTCCAAATCGGCTAAAGTCCGTATTTGGTTCTTTTGCCAGTCTTTTAAAGCTGGTTTCAGTGCATTTTCAATCAAATCATCTGCCAATGGCTCAGTTAACGATTGAATTAACTCTGGGATATGTTTCTCAATCAAATCTTTGAGCAAGTTTTCGTCAAACAGTTTGTTGACTTCTTCTTTAAAGGCAGTAGCACGCAGATCCCATCGTCCTACTCGCGCTAAACCCAGTGCAATGCATCGTTCCGGTTCCGGATCGGGGCGAAGGAGCGTTTCTGGTTCGCCAAAAATTTCCTGACAAATTTGGTGCGTAAACTTCATCCGGGATGCACCACCAGTCATCAGCACAAGTTTCGGTACGATGTCAAGTTTTTCGAGCTTTTTTTTCGCCTCACTTACAGAGTCGCGAAACGACTGAATCCAACTCTTTTCCCCCAGTTCGGGCATTCTTTGATTCAAGATTTCCTCCATCATCAATTTGTTAACTTGGGGGATAAAATAAATCTGTTCGTTGATCGACTCGAAGCCACGCGCAAACGATTGAGAATCGCTGTATAGCTGTTCGTTAGAAAAATAATCTTCCTTAGCTTTGCGACAAGCAAGTTCACAACGAGCTTGATGATGCGGATATTCCGCAAATACTTTTTCTAGTAAGGATGATTGCTCGTGTTTGGCAAGAGTGCGAGCAAAAATAGCTTTGTCAATCAGGGATGCTCCCAGAGCATTACTCCCGAAATCTATCGGTACCTCGTGTAAGCTCTTAACCACGGTAAAATCTGTGGTCGAAGAGCCAATATCGACAATTAGCACTTCAGAAAGAAGTTTCTCATACTCTAGCTTACCAGCTTCCTTAGCTTGCATAAAAGCAGCCCGTGATTCGGGTACAACATTCAGTTGGGAAATGCCAGCTTCTTGAAGTAGCTTTTGGTACTCCGAGCGTTCGCTAATTGACCATCCTGAAGGGCAACCAACGTAAAAGTAACTATTTTCCCCACCTTCAATTTGGCGACTTTCTTTCAAAAGACGGTAGTAGGTTGCAACAAAAGTGCTAATTGTTTCCCGATACTTTGGATCGTTGTTTGGTTTTTGTTTGAAAGAGATTGTCAGCTGAGTAACGCCAGCTTGGATTAAGGCTTGTTCTCCTACAAGATAACCGAGTTTGGGATGCCTACCAAGAGCCGTAATTTGGTTCTTCTTATTATTAATCTCAAGCATTTCTGGGGGTTCAATGCTTTCCACTATAGCTTTAGCTACAGCTGTTTCACCGTGCCCCAAATCAAAACCGATTGTTTCTAAAATGGACATACTTTTACCGTCTGTTATTCTCTAGTTTCGGCTGGATACTGGCTCAATTACCCGACCGCGTCTAAGCAAGCGATCGCCCTTTAACAAAGCGGGAGTTATGGTGACGTAATCTTTGGTCTCAGGGTCAATACTTGGCTCGAAGTCAAAATACTCGCGATAACTATCGGTGTCGTTCGGTTGGTAAATTTGAGTGCAAATTCCCTGGGACATTAAAATTTGTGGCAGAAGTTTCGCTAGTGCGATCGCCATTTGGGGTTTATCAAGTTTTGATGCGCCCATTAGCCTTTGCAGAAAATTTAATAGTTCTGGCAGTTCTTCTATTCCTAGGTCGTCTTCATGTTTGTTTCCCTCGGAAACTCTAGCGACTGCTAAGTCGATGGTGTTGAGAGCATCGGCAAGGTTATCTAGAAGGACTTTGCTATCAACCCGTATAATAGGTTGGGGTAATTTCAATAGTTCTTGAGACATTGAATTGTTTTCCTGCTTGTCTAGGTCGAGTTGAAGCGTAACTTCCAGTCCTAGAAGCACAGAGGTTAGCAAGATAGCCATCCACGCGCCTGGGGTAGTTTCAGTTAAATAAAACAACCAACCTAAAATGCCTATATAGATAAGTGCCTTTAGCAGTTTCAGGATTAACCTGTTGGGGGAATTTGTAGCTTTCTTAGTAATTTGCTTTTGCTCTTTTGGAGCGACTTGAAGAAAGTTAGCCGCCGCGAGTGTGGCGATGGACTGCCGCAGCGTATCCAGGAAAAACGAAGCCAAACGTACTTGAGCCACATTTAGCTGAAGAGTGTAAATTCTTTCGAGATTATCGAGTCGGTTCTGAACCAGCTTAACTACTTGCTCAACGCTGGTTGCCTTGTCAATATCTGTCTGGAGTTGGTTGCGTTCTGAGCTAAGAAGTGTTAATAGTGTTTTCAAGGGAGTGACCAAGATTTTAAGGTTACTAATTATGATTATTGACAATCTGCTTAAATTAAATACCTACCCTGCGATGCAGTGCGATCGCTTCCTTCATCTCTCCTGAGATATCCACTTTCTTCACAAGCAGTAGGCTTATTTATCGGGTTTTCGCCGCTTAACTGCAACAAGTGCTTTGCTCCTTTAGCTAGAGTCAGCAAAAATGATGATTCTCTAGAATAAGCCTTGTGTTGTCATGATAAAACAGTTTAGTAAAGATGCATATTTTTGAATTTTTCAACCGACTCAAGCACCGAAACTTCACTCTCATGCTTCGTCGGATAGTAGTTTTAGGGGTTTCGGCTAGTATTTTACTTTATAGCACCAATGCTAATGCTGCTGAGCAAGTTGTTTTAAAGTACGGTAGTTTCCACGGAGCAGTTTCTGTTAAAGAATTAAATCAGTTCGTGGAAACTGGCAAGACTACCCCGACGCTAAAAGCTTATTTACAGGCGGCTCAACAAGAGCCGGACATCGCTCGTAAGGCACTGAAAGCAGGAATAAAAGCCGATCCTGCCTTTTTAAATAGCCTGCTATCGGGTTGGGCGGGACCAATTTTGCTCGACCAAATTGGTGAGGTAGTTCATCCTCCCGCAAACCAGTTAGACGAGCAAGCGCTGCGAGAAGCTTTGGCTGCATCTATTAGTCAAAATGGTGAAGTTACGCTGCTTGGAGCTATTCGCAACTATCCAGGTGCCTCTGTTGAAATTGAGGGCGATCGCCTGCTCAGCGTCTATCGACGGTTGAGCCAGCTTGCAAAAGTCTTTTGAGAACAACAAGAGTAATAAAAATCACATACACTCCGCTCAATGCTAGTCTTTCCCAAGCAGATCGGCTGGCGATGATGGATGCGATGTCCAGGAGAAAGCCATCTAAATTACTCTTGACAAAAAGCATATTCTATTGTTAAAGGCAATAAGAATAATTTGTCGTTTAATTTATTTTCCCAGGATTACTCAGCCACCGAAACTATAGCGCTTCTGATTTGAATGAAGTACAGATAAATCTGTACTTCGTAATTTCTTATATCAAGTCTGTCTAATTACAAATCATTCTTAACTCTCCGCGTCCGGTGTGTCACCGCGTTTTCGCAAAGCGCTTTTATTACAAGTATTCAACCGGACATGATATTAGAGTACCTCACAAAGATTGCAAACTGCTATAAATGACCTTTGGCAGGAGCTAGTGGACGACTTACGCACAAGTGCCTATCCGCGAGCTTTCTCGAATCAGTTGTGTAAACACAAATCGAGTGCAATGAGATGTCTATATATCTGCCCAGGAAATATAAACATTAACTTTTGGTTAAAAAAAGTTTAAAGAAAATCATTGAGTGTGGTAAATTTGACACTTGAGATGAATAAAATTTCATATGAATTAATACTCATTATTGACCGCAAACATTAAATACTGACAACAAAAACGACCTACAGCATTGGGAGGCAATGAATGGCTAGCACAACGCAGTCAGATGACTGCGTAAAAAGGCTCAAGGTACTGGCAGATGAAACTCGTCTGGCAGTTTTAAAACTTTTGATGAACAGCCCTAAGCATGTAGGGGAAATGAACGCAATTCTCGGCTTGGAACAAAGCCTACTCTCGCATCATTTACAAGTTCTGCGTCAGGCAAAGTTTGTGGTTCGAGAGCGCGATGGCAAAGCAGTTCTCTACCGCCTTGCTTCGGAAGTAGAAGTAACTACAGGCAAAGCGCTAAACCTTGGCTGTTGCGTTCTTTCGTTTAACTAAATGTTATTAATCAGGGTAAAAGTATATAATGAAACATGCAAAAATTCTGGTTCCCCTTGCCATTGGCTTGACGTGTTTTTGGTTGCAAGGCTGCTCTAAACCTCCAGAAGCAACAGCTAAGAATTCAAACAAGCTTCAAGGAAAATTAGTGTTAACTGGTTCGAGTACAGTTGCACCCCTAGCAGCAGAAATCGGCAAACGCTTTGAATCTCAGCATCCAGGTGCGCGGGTTGATGTGCAGTCTGGGGGTTCTTCTCGCGGCGTTTCTGATGCTCGTCAAGGTGTCGCTGATATTGGTATGGTATCTCGTGCCTTGAAGCCGGAAGAAAAGGACTTAAAAGCATTCTCTGTTGCTCGTGATGGAGTGACAGTAATTCTCAACAAAGACAATCCAGTAAAGACTCTGAGCGACAAGCAGGTTGTAGATATTTATACAGGAAAAGCGACGAACTGGAAGCAGGTGGGCGGTAAGGATGGGACAATTACCGTTGTCAACAAAGCCGAAGGACGTTCAACTTTGGAATTGTTTACCCATTACTTCAAGCTGAAGAACACTGAGATCAAAGCGCAAGTAGTGATTGGTGACAATGAGCAGGGAATTAAGACTGTAGCAGGAAATCCCAATGCGATCGGCTATGTTTCTATCGGTTCGGCAGAAAATAGCGAGGCAAATAAAGTACCTATCAAGCTTTTGCCAGTAAACGGTGTTGCGCCGACAACTGCTAATGTGCAAAACGGCACCTTTCCTATTTCTCGCCCATTGAATTTGGTAACGAAAACCCAACCTCAGGGACTAGCAAAAGAATTTATTGATTTCGCCCAATCACAACAGGTAAGCGACATTGTTAAAAAGCAAAACTTTGTCCTCGTCTCCAAATGACCTGTGGTTAATTTGGATACTTCGTTCTCTATCGGTGATGGTGGGAGCGATCGCTCTTTTAATTATCGTCTTCCTAATTTTAGAGTCCTTACCAGTCCTTAACCACGTTGGAATCACACGCTTTTTTACCGACTCCTCTTGGAACCCAACCGCAGGATTCTATAACCTTCTACCCATGCTCTGGGGTACACTGTTGGCAATGGTAGGCTCAGTATTAATTGCTACGCCAATCGGGATTTTATCTGCGGTCTTTTGCCAATTTTACGCTTCACCAGCAGTGGCTAGGCTTTATCGTCGCCTCATTGAACTGCTAGCGGGAATTCCTTCTGTAGTCTATGGCTTTTGGGGATTGGTAGTACTAGTTCCCCTTATCGGTAGGATGCATCCACCAGGACCAAGTTTATTAGCTGGCATTGCAATTCTCACAATCATGATTTTGCCAACAATTGCGTTGGTAGCCGATGCCAGTTTAGCGAAAGTTCCAGCCTCTTACCTCCAAGGCGCTGCTGCTTTAGGATTATCCCAATGGACAACTATCCGCCGAATAGTGTTTCCGGCTGCTAAATCGGGATTATTCACAGGCTTAATTCTAGAAACAGGTCGCGCTATTGGTGAAACAATGGCAATTCTCATGGTGTGCGGCAACGTGGTACAAACGCCCAAAAGACTGTTTGACCCCATCCGCACCTTGACAGCTAACATTGCCTTAGAAATGGCATACGCTACGGGCGATCACCGTTCTGCACTCTTTGTCAGCGGTTTGGTGTTGATGGGGTTAATTGTGCTGTTGGTTGCTGTTGCTGAAGTTATCAGTCAGGGGAAAATTTATGGGTGAAGTCGGGAGTCAGAAGACAGAAGACAGGAGTCAGGAGTCAGAAGTCAGGAGTCAGGAGTCAGCAGTTAGAAACAAAGGCTTAAGAATGCAAAATCGTATAAATCCTAAAGAGTGGCTACCAACAATCATTGTTTGGAGTACGGCTGCTGTTGTTACTGCTATCTTTTTCTGGATACTCAGCGACATCCTGTGGCATGGTATGGGACATTTGTCTTGGCAGTTTCTCACCACTGCACCAGAGAACGCTGGACGCGAAGGGGGTATTGCTCCGATTCTAGTTTCGACTGCTCTAATTATGGGGGTGTGTATGGCAGTTTCCCTGCCTCTAGGAATTGGTACAGCAGTCCTGCTGGCAGAATTCACCCCAACTGACAGTTTGTTTGGTGGGTTGCTGCGGCGCAGTTTAGATGTACTGGCTGGAGTCCCTTCGATAGTCTTTGGGTTGTTTGGTAATGTCTTCTTTTGCAAAGTTCTGGGACTGGGGTTTTCTATTCTGTCGGGAGGACTGACATTAGCGTGTATGGTGCTACCAATTCTGATTCGCTCGACGGAAGAAGGATTTCGCGCTGTCCCTAACGAGTATAGATTAGGAGCCGCAGCCCTTGGTTTTTCGCGCACAACTACACTATTTCAACTATTGTTACCTGCGGCTGTCCCCGGTTTGATTGTCGGGCTGGTACTAGGTATTGGGCGGGCGATCGCCGAAACTGCTGCTTTAATTTTTACTAGTGGTTACGTGGACAGAATGCCAGAATCGCTGTTAGATTCTGGACGCGCTCTTTCAATTCATATTTTTGATTTATCGATGAATGTCTCTGGTGGAGATGCTAATGCCTACGCCTCGGCATTAGTATTATTACTACTACTATTGGTAATAAATAGTATAGCAGCATGGATTGCCGAAAATTGGTTGCACAGGAGAATTATTACCTGATGAAACCGTCAGATTACCACACTGAAACAACCGACCCGTTGATTCAAACAGAAAACTTAACTTTGCAATACGGGCAGAAAACCGCCTTTGCTGATGTTAGTTTAAGCGTAAATGCAGGGGAAATTTTAGCATTAGTTGGTCCTTCTGGTTGTGGGAAAACAAGCTTTTTGAGTTGCTTAAATCGATTAACAGATATGATTCCCCAGTGTCGGGTGAAGGGACGAATTCGCATCGGTACACAAGAGGTGCTGGATGCCAAAATAAATGCGATCGCACTGCGGCGGCAAGTTGGTATGATTTTCCAAAAGCCCAATCCGTTTCCTTTATCTATTTGGAAGAATCTGGAATTACCTTTGCGAGAACATGGTATCCGCAACCGAGAACAAATTGACGCGATCGCCGAAACAACTCTCCAGGATGTGGGACTGTGGGATGAGGTAAAAGACAGACTGCATACTTCTGCTTTGGCGCTGTCTGGCGGACAGCAGCAGCGCTTGTGCATAGCTAGAGCTTTAAGTTTGCAACCAGAAGTTTTGCTATTGGATGAACCTTGTAGCGCTCTCGACCCTATTTCTAGTGGTGTTGTTGAAGATTTAATTACTAGCTTGCGATCGTGTTATACTTTGCTGATTGTCACCCATAACCTGGCGCAAGCCAAGCGTATTGCCGATCAAGTTGCTCTATTTTGGGTGCAGTCCGGTGTAGGTCAGCTCATTGAGTCAGGTTCCGTAGAGCAAATTTTTGAGTCTCCCCAAAATCCTCTAACGGCTGCGTATGTGACGGGTGCAAGAGGTTGATACATATGGGGAGGCTGGAGGATTAAATTGTATCACCAATGAGCGTGAAATAATCCAAGAGATTTTAAGACGCGATTTTTGAGCTTTTGGGGAGCTAATCGGCGATCGCCAACATACAAAAGACTAAAATCAAACCCTAACCTTCACTTACTGCTTTAATTTCTTCTGTAAACCATACATCAACCCCACAGCAAGTACCGTACCTGCAACTCCTTGCCCTTCAGGTACAGATTTAGACTTATATGGACTTGGAAATCCATACTTTGATAGAACCTGTTGCCCTTCTGGTGAGAGAATATACTGTGCCAATTTCTCACCATCTGGACTTGCACCTTTAAGGACAGTCAAGCTAAACGGTGCATTAGTTGCCAATTTATCTGGTAATTCCACAATTTGTAGATTAGATGCAGCCGCCACTGATGCTAGACCAACTGTGTAATAAACTAAAGCTACATCTGCAAGCTTTTCATCTTCAAGAATATATTTGTAGGTATCTACACCAGCGGGAGGGGTAACAGTCGTAGGAGCGCCACCTACCAAACGTAAAGCTTTATCATTTACAGCAATTTTCAGGTAAATAGACCACAATGATTCAACCTTCTCGTAGGCAT
>CAXTNZ010000219.1:0-12295 GCA_964245695.1 uncultured bacterium
GCAACCCCAGCTACCTGAATTAAAGCTTGCACTCCTGGTAACTTGGATTTAGGTAAGTGCTGTAAACCGCGTTTCACCCAGCGACGGTTCACGCCAATCAAAGGCGCTAAATCTGCAATAGTTCCCAACGTAAAAAGTGCTAGCATCGGCTGGATCAAGCCTCTAGCCTGTCCTAGTTGTTGCGCTAAGGATACTGCCAAAATGTAGGCAACGCCAACACCAGCAACACCGCGATAAGGTGAGGATTCGGCGATTAGTTTGGGGTTGAGGATGGCGTTAGCTAAAGGTAATTTTTGGGGAATATCGTGATGGTCAGTGACAATTACCTTGAGACCGAGTTCTCTGGCTCTGGCGATTGGTTCAAACGCAGAGATACCATTATCTACAGTCAGGATTAGTTTAACACCTTCGCGGTGGAATTCTTCAACAATACGTTTATTAATGCCATAACCATCGTGCATTCGGCTAGGGATAGCGTAATCAACTTCTGCGCCTAAAGTTCGCAAACTTCGCAATAGTAATGCAGTACTAGTCATGCCATCAGCATCGTAGTCACCGCAGATGGCAATTTTTTCTTTTAATGCGATCGCCTCCTCTAACAACTCTAAACTTATCGCTAAATCTGGAAATTCTTCAAGTGGTGAAGGCAAACTTAAAGACTCTGGATCTAAAAAAGCCTGCACTTGTTCTGGCGTTTCGATACCGCGATTGATCAGCAGCTGACTGACTATAGGTGAGAGATTTGTCACTTTTGCCAGCTTTTGGGCAAATTCTGTTTTTTGTGGATAAATCTGCCAGCGTTGATTAGGCAAGCGCTGACGGCGATAGGGCAATTCAGATGTAGATTGGTGTGCCATTTAGCGATCAGCTATTATGTATCAGCTATCAGCCTAAAGTCTGAAGCGTCAAGTGTAAAGTGGCTTCTAGGTAAATAAGATAGCTTATATACGTAATTATACTTAATAAAACTCTTATAAACCGTATATAATCTTGCTATGATTATCGGTTATTTTTTATGAAGCTTGTTTAAAGTTATGAAAAATAGAAAAAAAGTAAAAAATAGAAAAAAAGTAAAAAAATCGAGAAATTCAATAGATTTAACAAATTTTGCTATAGATTTAGCAAAATTTGTTGAGGATATGACAGCCGAATTAGGCCGCAAGATTGCTTCAAGGCTTAAAGAAAAGTTTCAAGCTTTCATGAATAACAATCCGGGGGTGGCTTTTATGAAAGATGAGTCCTGGGACATAGTTTTTGTTAACCAAGCTTTCATGAATAACAATCCGGCGGAGGCTTTTATGAAAGAAGAGTCCGGGGGCAGAGTTTATGTTAACTGGGAGTGGTCAGAGCAGGTTTTCAACGTCAATTCGGCGGATTTGCAAGGTAAAACTGTAGAGGTAATCGAGGTTGTTTCTACAGCAGATGGATGTGTGCATTACTGGTTAGTCTTCAAATTCCCCTTTGAAAACCGTGGAAAACAGTATGTGGGCAGCATGGCGGTTGACATCACCGAGCGCCAACGCCTGGAACAAGAGCTTCGCCAAAGCCTGGAAAAAGAGCTTTTTGAAGAAAAAGAGCTGGCTCAAGTGACATTGCAATCTATCGGCGATGGTGTGATCACAACCAATGCTGAAAGTCAAATTACATATCTCAACCCAGTTGCTGAAGAACTCACTGGTTGGAGCCAGCAGTCCGCACAAGGAAAGCCGTTGACAGAAGTATTTAGAATTGTCAATGAAATCACGCATGAGCCAGTAGAAAACCCGGCAGAAAAAGCCTTATATGAAAGTCGTATTGTCGGTCCTAGCAAAGATACTGTCTTGATTAGCCGCGACGGTAGTGAGTTTGCTATTGAAGATTCTGCCGCACCAATTCGTGCTCTTCATGGTGAAATTATCGGTGCAGTAATGGTGTTTCATAATGATACCACTACCCGCAATCTCGCACGTCAATTAACTTGGCAGGCGAGTCACGATGCTTTAACTGGACTAGTTAACCGACACGAGTTTGAAAACCGCCTCTGCGAAACCTTAGCTGTAGCGAAGGCACAAAACCAACAATACGCATTGTGTTATCTAGATTTAGATCAGTTCAAAATTGTCAACGATACTTGTGGTCATATCGTTGGCGATGAACTTTTGCGCCAAGTAACCGCACTATTTCAAAATCAAGTGCGCTCAAGCGATACTTTAGCACGTTTGGGCGGAGATGAATTTGGCATTTTGCTCAACCATTGCTCTCTGGAGTCAGCACTGCCGATCGCTAAGATGCTGCATGAAAGTATCCAAGCATTTCGTTTTGTTTGGCAAGATAAAACTTTTAAAGTTGGTGTCAGTATCGGCTTAGTTGAGATCAATGAGAACAGCGAAAGTGTAACTAGCGTTTTAAGTGCTGCTGACGCGGCTTGCTATGTTGCCAAAAATAAGGGGCGTAATCGGGTGCATATTTATCAAGCCGACGATATTGACTTGGCGCAGCAGCAAGGTGAGATGCAATGGGTAGCGCGGATTACTCAAGCTTTGGAGGAAAATCGTTTCTGTCTTTATTACCAGTCGATTGTCCCTATCAACCCAAGTGAGTCAAAGACAGAACATTACGAAGTTCTGCTGCGCCTTGTAGATGAAATGGGTAACTTAGTTTCACCGATGGCATTTATTCCAGCTGCTGAACGTTACAATTTGATGCAAAATATTGACCGCTGGGTAATCCGCACACTATTTGCTAATCAGGGACAGCGATGTCGAGAAACATGGAAATGTTATCAATTGCAAAAAGTTAGTTGTGACTGTTTGTATGCCATCAACCTCTCTGGTGCGAGTATCAACGATGAGCAGTTTATTGAATTTCTGCATGAGCAGTTTGCTTTACACCAAATTCCGCCAGCATTAATTTGCTTTGAAATTACGGAAACGGTGGCGATCGCTAATTTGGGGAAAGCGGCTCAATTCATTCGTTCACTGCGGGAATTAGGTTGTCACTTCGCCTTGGACGATTTTGGTAGTGGTATGTCCTCATTTGCTTATCTAAAAAATCTGCCGATAGATTATCTGAAAATTGATGGCAGCTTTGTCAAGCATATTGTCAATGACCCAATTGATTTAGCAATGGTAGAAGCAATCAATCAAATTGGTCATTTGATGGGTATTAAAACTATTGCCGAGTTTGTGGAAAATCAAGACATCCTGGAAAAAATCACAGCCCTGGGAGTGGATTATGCACAGGGCTATGGTATTGCGATACCACGTCCTTTTTGATGCTAGTGAAGTACAGACTGTCGTAGGGGCACAGCACAGAATAGCCCCTACTCATGTACAAAAATGCTAACGAGAACCGCGTCAAAAATATTACTTATTTTTTTTCTCGTGCATATCTCTAACTATCTTTGCTACCAGCTTCCTGCTGGGTGAAAATTTGATGGATTGAGCCAGTATTCGATTTCTCACACCTGGAATAACAACAGTTTTGTTTGCCATTAAGCCACGATAGCCAATTTTGGCTACAGTTTGCGTATCCATCATCCTCGCAGAACTAGCAATTTTGGCTTCTTCCATCGCCGCAGCTTGTTGAAATCCGGATGCTGTTGGTCCTGGACAAAGAACAGTTACAGTGACACCTGTACCTTCTAATTCATTAGCGATCGCTTCCGAAAATGATAAGACATAAGCCTTAGTAGCGAAATAAACCGCCATCATCGGTCCTGGTTGAAAAGCAGCAGTTGAGGCGACATTTAATATTTTTCCGTAGCCTTGCTTTACCATGTCCTTGAGGAATAACTTAGTTAAATGGGTGATACATGCGGTATTTACCTGTATCATGTCCAGTTCAGCGGTGAGGTCAGTTTGGTGAAATAATCCATAAGTCCCAAATCCAGCATTATTCACCAGAATATCAACCTTGATTGATGCTTGTTGTAGTTCTGTAAAAATTTCTTCGCGAGATGCTGGTATGGATAAATCCTTGGCAATAACTTTTACAGATATGCCAAACTTTTGTGGAAATACCTTAGAAATTTCCGTAAGTTTTTCTTCTCTCTTGTCTACTAACACAAGATTGTAGCGGTCGTTAGCAAAAATGCAGGCTAATTCGTAACCGATTCCACTGGATGCACCAGTAATAAGAACAGTTTCTTTCTGCTTATCATTGTATGTGGTGTTCATATATGACATCCAACTGAAATCCTATAAACTATCTATATTTTATATATTAGGTGATTACCTTTGTTGACTATAGTGCCTTTAGTTATAATTGCCTTCTAAAAACTTGGTACTAAACTCCCAATTGACTTACATAGCAAGCTTTTAAAATATTTTTACTATTTTGAATAATCGTAGGCAACTAGCTAAAATAATACATTTTAAACAAATTAAATAATAAAAAAAGTAAGTAAAAGTACATTTTATTTTTGATTAATTTAGTAATATTAAAAATTAAAATATCGAAATATCTATTACTTTTCAATTAAATAAAACAGAATTGGTTCTCTGAGAACATTACCAAACCCTACCATAGCAATCCTATTTAATTTGTGAGAATTGAAAAACCTATAAAAACCCAGATACCTGACTTCAGCGAGCGCAGCGTTCGCGCAGCGTGTCGCAGACAAGCAATCTCAAACCTTGATTTTACGTTCTTAGTGCGTAAGTCCTATTTATGCAATCATTCCAGCGATGCTTGCTCAAAAGCAGTATTATTGGGCAACATTATCTGCCAGTCTTGCAAGGTTTGCACATCAACTACCTGGTTAAGAAATGCTCCATCAAGCACGTGCCCTCCAGAAGAGCGATCGCTTGTAATGAAATGAAAGTGATAGCCTGCTTGGTTCACATCCTTGAGGTATTGCGGCAGTCGAAATCCCACTAATGTACCTTGCACATTTTGCAATTCAAAAACAATCTGCTGCTGACTAACTACGTCGTTTAACGGGCTATAAGGCGGTGTTTGTTTGGGGACACTCCTCACTTTCAAAGAGGGAAAGGTTCCTTGTAAGCGAATTGCATAGGGCAAGTTCGACGTTGGCAACTGTGAGTCGATTTGAGAAAGCAATTCCTGATAAGTCATTTTTCCAGTCAAACGAAGCGATCGCTCTCCACGAAAAAATGTAACAGCAGAAAGTGGTGTTTTAGAATCATCTGCAACTGGATAGGCAACACCATCCGCTTTGATTTGATAAAACTTGCCATTAAGAACAACCAACTCTCCATCTAATCCCTCAAGGGTTCCTAGCCCAAAGTTTCCATGACGTTTAACCTCAGCTATTGTTGCGGCTCCCTCATACACCCCAACCTTTAAGGCTCCCAAGGTAGAAACCTGAAATCCTGTGTGAGACTGGAGAAATTGTTGAGAATAGGCAGGTAACACACTTACTGCAAGGGCAATCAGGCATACCGCAATCCATAAATACCGTTTTAGCTTCATTATCTTCTCCTAGTACAAGATAAAACCTTGAACTAAAGTATCTCTTACCTGAAAATTGCTGTAAATTTATGCAATCATTCCAGCGATGCTTGCTGAAAAGCAGTATTATTAGGTAACATTATCTGCCAGTCTCGCAAGGTTTCCACATCAACTACAGGGTTAAGAAATGCTCCATCAAGCAGGTGTCCTCCAGAAGAGCGATCGCTTGTAATGAAATGAAAGTGATAGCCTGCTCCGCTCACATCCTTAAGGTATTGGGGCGTTCTAAATCCTACTAATGTACCTCGCACATTTCGCAATTCAAAAACAATCTGCTCCTGAGTAACTACGTCTAGCGACCTATAAGGCGGTGTTTGTTTGCGACCACTCCTGACTTTCAAAGAGGGAAAAGTTCCTTGCAAGCGAATTGCATAGGGGAAGTTCGACGTTGGCAACTGTTTGTCGAGAAGCTGTTGCAATTCCTGATAAGTCATTTGTCCAGTCAAACGAAGCGATCGCTCTCCACGAAAAAATGTAACAGCAGAAAGTGGTGTTTTAGAATCATCTGCAACTGGATAGGCAACACCATCCGCTTTGATTTGATAAAACTTGCCATTAAGAACAACCAACTCTCCATCTAATCCCTCAAGGGTTCCTAGCCCAAAGTTTCCATGACGTTTAACCTCAGCTATTGTTGCGGCTCCCTCATACACCCCAACCTTTAAGGCTCCCAAGGTAGAAACCTGAAATCCTGTGTGAGACTGGAGAAATTGTTGAGAATAGGCAGGTAACACACTTACTGCAAGGGCAATCAGGCATACCGCAATCCATAAATACCGTTTTAGCTTCATTATCTTCTCCTGGTACAAGATAAAACCTTGAACTAAAGTATCTCTTTGTCAATAACTTAAGCTGTCGAACTGTTAATGTAGGGATATGAGTAGCATTCGCGCAAAAAACCGGGTTAAGAGATATTACATGAGTAAGTATCGGTGGAACGATATATAAGGACTTGATAATTGCTAAATGCTCGTCTTTGATAGTAGGTTCAAGGTACCCACCACGACGTTTGGCTTCAACTTGTTTATTACTTCGATCCCGGAGGCAATAAATTCTGCACAAATGATAAGCTGACGAGTGAATCTGTCAGCTAATTGACGTTGTGAGCCAACGCTCAGCTTCATAAGCCTCAATTACACGACCACGTAGATCCCCTGAGTACGTTACTGGCATCACTTTAACTATCGCTTCATTGCTAGCTTACTGTATTTTGTGGTTCAATTACCTAAAAATTGCTGTAACTGAACCGTATTGCGCTATATTTGGCTATAAAAGTTAAAAAAAAGGCTTCTTCTTTCTTTAAGCGAAGAAACCCAGTTTGTCAATCAAAAATGTAATTGGTATAACAAAGTATTACAGGTAATACCTGACAGTGGAAACGACTCTACTTTTTTTAGCTCTTAAAGCTGTTTTTAAGAACAAAGTTGTTTGGTTATGTAAAAGACTATCCCACCAATTGCGAGTTACAAAAGCCGGAATAATAACGGTTGTAAAAACACCTTGATGTTGTTCTTCAAACTGAGTGACAAAATCTACAATTGGCTCAATTACAGAGCGATAAGGTGAATCGATGATTTCCAAGGGAATATCTGATTCTAAATTTCGCCATTTTTCTTGCAGCTTTTCTCGATCAGTAGAATTAAGGTCTACATGAACGGCTACAATTTCATCAGCAATGGTGCGTGCATAGTCCAAAGCTTCTACTGTTCCTCGGTTAAGTTGTCCTACCACAACCACCGCTGGGTGAGTCACGACTGCTGGTTTTTGTCTGGGAACATAGCTACGCGGTGGTAATCCTTGAATGCTGAGACGTTCGGCTACATATTCATAGTGACGGTGAATCGCTAAAAATAGCCACACCACCAAAGGAATTGCCACAACCACCAACCAAGCTCCTAATAGAAACTTGGTTGAGACGATGACACCGAGAACAACTAAGGTAGCGATCGCTCCCAAACCATTCATCAAAGCACTCGCTTGCCAACCGCGTTCTTTTAGTCTAAACCAGCGGCGTACCATCCCGGCTTGCGAAAGGGTAAAGGAAGTAAATACACCAACAGCGTACAGAGGAATAATGGCGTTAACTTGCCCTTTGAAGACAATCACCAAAACCGCAGCACAGAGGCTGAGAAGGATAATACCGTTAGAGTAGACTAAGCGATCGCCTAATAATGCTAATTGTCTTGGCAAAAAGCCATCCTTTGCCAAAAAGTAACTCAGTCTAGGAAAGTCAGCATAACTGGTATTCGCTGCTAAAAGTAAAATCAACAATGTGACGATTTGGATAAAACCGTAAAATGGTCCTGTCCCAACTAGCTGCTTACCCAACTGAGAAACTAAAGTTTCTCCCTCTCTAGGAACAACGTGATAAACGTTCGACAGGTAAGTGATTCCCACAAACATTAACCCCAGAATTATCCCCAAGAAAAGCAATGTGAGTCGGGCATTTTTCCACTCTGGTTCCTTAAAAGCCAAAACGCCATCGGATATTGCTTCTACTCCCGTCAGCGCTGTACATCCAGCAGCAAAAGCTCGCAAAATGAAAAACAAACTGACTCCTTCATTCACCGGAAGGCTGGGATATTCTGTCACAGGTTGTCCAGTAGCTTGTTTAAACAAACCAAGACCAATCAATACAAAAATACTGGCAATAAAGGCATAAGTAGGAGCCATAAAAATATTGCCTGATTCCTTTACACCCCGGAGATTTGCCAGTGTCAACAGGAAAATAAAAATCAAGCAAAGGCTGACTGTATAGGGTAGCAGTGCTGGAACTAATGAGGTAAGGGCAGCTGTACCAGCAGATACACTGACGGTGACAGTGAGGATATAATCAATCATCAGCGAACCCCCAGCCACCAATCCGGGATAAAGACCGAGGTTTTCTCTGGCTACGATATATGAGCCGCCACCTTTGGGATAAGCGCGAATGGTTTGCCGATAGGAAAGTATGACTATTCCCAGCAGGACGATAATTGCTACAGCAATAGGTACAGATAAACCGAGAGCGCTGCTTCCTGCGGTTACTAAAATCAGCAGAATCTCTTCTGTCGCGTAAGCAACCGAGGAGAGAGCATCCGAGGAGAGAACCGCTAAAGCCGCTGCATTGCTTAATCTTTCTTCAGCATGAGCGCTGGTTGGTAATGTTTTACCGAGTAAAAATTGCTTGATTTGAGGGTAGAAGGACATACAACGCCCACCTGAAAAAGGTTTTGGTCATTGTTCTGTGAAAATCTAAAACTAAGCACTGAACAATGAATATTGCAATTTTGGCAGATTTATGAGCAATAATTGTAAAATTTTAAATTGCAATGATTCAGTAGCTTTACTATCTACAGATAGGTTTTTATCAGATGCTTTTGTTAGAGGAAAAACCCCATGAATCTTACCGCCTTCCGCACTCTTGGTCGCTCCGGACTCATTGTCAGCCCGCTCGCCCTCGGAACCATGACCTTCGGCACCCCAAGGTGGGGTTCACCCGACCAGGTTTCCGAGTCCATCTTCAACACCTACATTGAGTCCGGCGGTAACTTTATCGACACTGCCGATGTCTACTCCTCTGGGCGCAGCGAGGAACTGATCGGCGGCTACATCGAGAACCGCAACCTACGCGACAAGCTGGTGCTTGCCACCAAGTTTACCTTCAACGCCGAATCCGGCAATCCCAATGCCGGTGGCAACGGTCGCAAGAACATGTACCGTGCGATCGAAGGTTCACTGCGTCGCCTCCGCACCGATTACATCGACCTCTACTGGATGCACGCCTGGGATATGGTCACGCCCGTTGAAGAGGTGCTACAGTCGCTCGGCGACCTAGTGCGTACTGGCAAAATTCGATACTTCGGTCTCTCAGACCTGCCTGCTTGGTACGCTGTTAAGGCAGCGACGCTAGCCACGGCGCACGCCGTTCCCGGACCTATTGCCCTGCAACTGGAATACTCCCTCGTCGAGCGCAGTATCGAGCGCGAACATCTGCCCGCCGCCCACGAGTGTGGACTCGGCATTACTCCGTGGAGTCCGCTCGCTGGCGGTTTTCTGGCTGGCAAGTACGATCGCACAGACGCGGATGCCACCGGACAGGGACGGCTCAGCGGCAGCAATCCCTTCAGCGAGAAGTTCACCAAGTTCACTGATCGTAACTGGCGCGTCCTCGACACCCTGCGGACGGTGGCGGCACAGGTTGATCGCCCGCTGGCACAGGTCGCCCTCGCCTGGGTCTCGGCACAGCCCGGTATTACCGCGCCCATTCTGGGAGCAAGCAAGCTTGAGCAACTGCACGACAACCTGTCCTCGCTGGACATCCGCCTCACTCCCGACCAGCTCCTTTCGCTGGACGAGGGAAGTGCGCTAGACTCGGCGTTCCCCTACAGCATGTTCACGACCGGAGGGAACCGGGTCATATTCGGCGGCGCGACCGTCCAGGGCTGGTGGTAGCAGCTTCCATCGTGCAGGTTCCATGTCCCATCCTTTTGCGGCTCCCCCTGCCCGATGCCCATTCCCTTATTAATTAGTTGCTTTTTCGAGCCAGATTTCTACATCGTCTGCAAGCAACTTGTCTGCTGCTTCCAGCATGGATGCTGCGATGTCTTTCAAGTCTTCGCGATTATCCAAGTAGGTTTTTAAGGCTGACATCGGATCGATGCTACTACTCGCACTCAGTTCGGGAATGCGGGGACGAGCCAATTGACTGACTAATTCTGGTTGAATAGTGTAAGTGTGCGCTTGAGTTAAAGCATCATGCAGTGAAGCGTTATCAATTAAATCCAACTGTTCGGAGCGAAGTTTGTAAATAAGTCGAACTACTGCGTCTTCAATTTCATGTTTGGCGATCGCTTTCATGATAACTCCCTGCGGATCTTCTGCCTTGGATACATCTACTTCAATCGTCCGGAAAGTCCGCACATCCAAACGGCAAAATTCCCATTGAGCGTTACCCCGCTCCAATTCTATCATCACATAACCTTTATCTTCCTTTTCTTCACTAAAATCTACCCGCTCAATACTTCCCGGATAAATCACCGGCGGATCGTTAGATTTATTCAGATTTTGATGTTTATGGACGTGTCCCAATCCCACATAATCAAAACAAGGTCGCGTTAACAAAGATAATGGCAGAGTAAAGCCTTTACCTACAGCCAAAAAACGCTCGGCTCCTAAAGTCGCATTATCAGCCATCAAGTGAGCTAAAAGCACAGTTGGCACATCCGGATCTAAGCGGCGAACTTCTCCTTCTAAAACCACTCGCAAGCGTTCTGTTAATAGCTGGTTGACTTCCGAAAGTGATAAATTATCAGTATCTTGGCGCGTCATCAGCGTCGAACGTGTCAGCCAAGGTAAAGTCATAACTTGCACAACACCATTGCGGGTTTGGATGCGGTGAGTAGTTAACGTATCACCGACGACAAAACCCTTCACTCCTAAGGTGCGGTAAATACATAAACTCGCGCCTCCCTGTCCTTGGGAATGTTGGTCATGGTTTCCTACCAGCAGCACTGTGGGTATATTAGCATCCACAAGGCGGCGAAACTGACTGGCAAAAGCTTCTTGCACATATGGTGGTGGTGTCGCATCGGGGAAAGCATCGCCACCGAATATCACCATATCCACCGCATCTGTTAACGCGCGATCGATACATCGAGATAAAGTCTTGACAAAATCCTCCAAACGTGTACTCAATCCCGTTTCCGGATTGATGCGTCCGTGGGAGAAACCGCTTCCCATGTGGATGTCGGATAAATGGAGGATTTTAATCATAGGTAATTGGTAATTGGTAATTAGTAATTGGGCAATGGATATTGGGCACTGGTAATAATTCTTTGCCCTATGCCCTATGCCCTATGCCCCATTACCCATTAAATATGTATACCACACTCTGTCTTACCCATACCCCGCCAGCGTCCAGCGCGTTCATCTTCGCCTTCGCCTACTTTGGTGGTAATAGGTTCGTCACCAATGCTGGGATAACCTTGGTCGTGTAGGGGGTTGTAGATAACGCCATGTTCAGCGACGTAAGCCCAGCTATCTTTGCGTGTCCATGCAGCCAGGGGATTAACTTTGATGCGTCCCTGGTTATCTAATTCAAATACAGGCATATTAGCACGAGTTACCGCTTGGTCACGACGACGACCTGTAATCCAAGCAACTGTGTTTAGTTCGTCTAAACCACGTTGCAAAGGTTCGATTTTTGTTACATGGTGAAATTGCGTAATATCTGTATCCCAAAGTGCTTCACCGTATTTAGCAGTAAATTCTTCACGGCTATTTACATCGGGCATTTTGTAAGTTTTCAGATCGAGATTGTATAGTTCTTTGGCTTTAGCAACCAGTTCCAGTGTTTCCGGGAAGTGATACAGCGTATCGAGAAATATTACGGGGGCTGGGTGCTTGAGTTCACTATAAAGAATGTGGGTAATAACCAAGTCATCCACGTTAAAAGCGCTGGTTTGCACCAATCCAGTTGGAATATTTTCTACAGACCATGCCAAAATGTCTTTGGGATGCGCGGTTTCAAATTGCGTGTTTAGTTGCTCTAAGTCAAAGTTGTCAGTTTGAAAAGTAAGTTCCCTGGAAGCGCTTGTCATAATTTTTTAGTTGAATCGTTTCTACCTTGCTTAAGATTTATTTTACATTATTAAGGCACCTTTCCCGGTAGGTAATAAGGTCTTGGTTAAATTCGGAAATTACTACCACCGAGGAGTGGGGGACTCCTTAGAGACAAGGGAGACAAGGGGACAGGGAAACACGGAGACAAGGGGACAAGGGGACACGGAGAATAATTCTTCTTTCTCCCCATCCCCCCCTCTCCTTGTCTCCCCATTCCCCATTACCAATTTCTCAGCAA
>CAXTNZ010000220.1:0-1434 GCA_964245695.1 uncultured bacterium
TCAAAAGATGCAACAGCTTCTTCAAACCGTCCCAAATTATCCAGCGCAACACCCCGGTTGTACCAAACTTTGTGAAAATCAGGTTTAATTTTCACAGCTTCTTCAAAAGATGCGATCGCGCTTATCATATCTTGCCCAGCAGCAAATAATTTTCCCTGTTCTGACAAAATACTTGCTTTTCGCTCTGGGGACTGCTCAGTTTATAGAAGCATCTCAAACCCCAATACTTTTTGAGTTTGTTCTTCGGGGGTGAGATTTAAATATTCAGAAAATTCTCCTTGTATTAACTTTTCATAGGATTGTTCGATAAATTCTTGCTTGTCGGGAAACTCAAATACTCCCGAACTCCAATCGAAAAAATCTGGAGCGCGACGAATAAAAAATTTAATGGCAAACAACGGTAAAATCAGAACAAAGCAAATATTACTAAAGTTGTCTCGAAAACCTTCTCGTCTCTGATTTAAGTGACTGAGAATTTTGGGAACAGTATTCAGATTATAATATTCACCCTCACCACCATATCCCGGTTGAATATAAGGCTCTAGAGACTTTTCCAAACCTTGAATAAACAGAATATTTAAATCATGACAATCGAAACGATTTGCAACCAAATCGTATAAATTATCAATTGCCTCAGTTAACTTCAAAACACCAATCCGTTTTTGTGGTAAGTCTTCCTCCACTTCCCGAATCAAACTGATAGCTTCTGCGGGGGAACATTGCACAAACACAATCCCAAACCCTTTTTTTAGCCGTAGCGATCGCAAAAGGGTTTTGTAGACTTCTTCCCTTGAAGGTACAGCATCTTCAGACGAATTAGTGGTACTCATATCATTCAGAATATAGTGTACTAAGTACAGCTTTGCGTAAAATCGTAGCGTTTTTAAACGCAGAGGAACACAGAGTAAGCGCAAAGAAACGCAGGGTGTGAATAGTCATCTATCTATTGTGAAACTTGTAGAGACGGCGATTTATCGCGTCTCTACCCCGATACAATACGATTGTTTGCCAATACAATGCGATTGCATCCCCATACAATACGATCGTTTGCCGATACAATACGATTGTTTGCCGATACAATGCGATTGTTTGCCGATACAATGCGATCGCATCCCCATACAATACGATCGCATCCCCATACAATACGATTGCATCCCCATACAATGCGATTGTGTCTCGATACAATACGATTGTGCCTCGATACAATGCGATTGTTTCACGATGCAATGCCAATGCAGAGCGATGCAATGCTTCATTCGCAATGACGTTGTGTAATTAATTCTGTCGGAGTACTTACTTTCTCTCAAACCTAACCCCCAACCCCTTCCCTACAAGGGAAGGGGAGAAAGAATCAAAGTCTCTCTCCCACAGGGGGAGAGATTTAGAGAGGGGTTCCGGTTACAAAGGGAAGGGGAGAAAAAATCAAAGTCTCTC
>CAXTNZ010000220.1:1534-11880 GCA_964245695.1 uncultured bacterium
ATTTAGAGAGGGGTTCCGGTTACAAAGGGAAGGGGAGAAAAAATCAAAGTCTCTCCCCCTGTGGGGGAGAGATTTAGAGAGGGGTTCTTCTTAAAAAATCAAAGTCTCTCTCCCAGTCGGGAGAGATTTAGAGAGCAGTTCCGGTTACAGATTGAATTTGGCTACGTGCATCTTTAAACTTGGGAGTTCCCTCAATCAATGGGTGAACATCGCACCAAATCTGGAGGGAATCGTTTTGATCGTAATAGCGATATTCCAGCAGCGAGCGATTTCTGAGCAAACGTAAATGTTCCTTGTCGTCTTTCTTATCTTTACAACTATTAGCTTCAGCCAAAATATCCCAATGATGCTCTTGAACACCTTTGCGGTAAGTTTCACGCGCTTTCTCAATCGCTAATTTTACAGCTTTGGATGTAATCGGTAGTTGATCAACTTGCTCAATCGCACTTTGAATCAACTTCATCAAATCCCGCATATGTCCACCACTCATCAAGCAGAGTTGTTTGAGTGTTTCTGGACTATCAAACACAGCTGGTAAATCTAAACCCTTGACCTTCCCCTCTAATGTTCTTTCCAGTTTTGGCTCAATTAATCTAACTCGCTGACAAATCAATTCTCGCAGTTTCTTCAGCCCAGTTTCGTTAGCATCACCATTAGGATTTCGTACCATCATCATCGGCACTACTTCAATATTGTGGTAACTAGTGTCAAAATTAGTCGCCAAATCTGAATATACAACATCGATGGGCACAGTGTAGAGAACATGGCACTTCAAACCCCGCAACATTTCACTACGATTTAGGTAGATTTCTTCATAATTGCTGGGTCTTCCTTCTTCCTTAATCTCGACAATGCGATCTAGATTATCAACAATTATGACTAACCCGTTATTTTTACCTTTCGGTAAAGATTTTTGAGCTTGTAAAATAAAGTCATTCAGCGCTTTAACTAACGAAGGTGTATTCGCATTAATTTTTTGCCTTATTTCTCGTCGCATATCCGGGACAGCTTTGATTGTTGCGGTTATTTTGGAAAATTGAGAAATCTGCTGTTCCAAGTTGAGCTTTTCAAAGGATACCTCCATCTGCATCAAGTCATTGAAGGATTCCCAGCGTGATTTCATCCATTCCAGCAGGGGATTATGCTGTTCTATCTTGACTGCTTCTACCAAATGCCGAGTGCAAGCCATTAATATATCAGCATATTCCACGTCTTCCGGTTCAATATCTTGATCGTCTACGGCAAAATAGACAACAAAATATCCCCTTCCTTCTAAGTTTTATTTCAAACGCAACAACTCAGTGGATTTACCCGTCCCTCGGTGTCCGGAACATAGCTGACAGGTCGCGTGGTTTGAAAGTACAACTTTCTTTCCCAACTCTTGATATACTTTCCAATTACCACGCACCTCTCGACAATCGACATATGCTTCTTTTGATGCAGTCTCAAAGGGATTAAAAGAATTGTATATTTCAGCTAGTAAATCCATTTTTACAGGCTACCTTAGTCAATACACGTATTTGGTGTATGGTAGCAGATTTACAGTGGGGAATAGAAAATGGGGAATGGGGAATGGGTAATAGGAAGAAAGAATTGGCTTGTTTAATAAATTAAATTAGATTTATGCATAAGTTATCGTTTGATTATTTTTGGTTATTTTATACTACGTCTTCAGACTGATATAAATTGAGTTTGTTTACATCCCAAGATTGATAAATTCCCGCGAGACAATAGATAACTTAAAGGCAGGTGAGCAAGAGAAATCCTTCATCAACTCAGAGTTGTTTAGTTGTATCCTTTGTTAGATAAAGAGCGTGTGTCACTGTGTGGCGAGAAATAATGTCAGTCGCGCTGTACTAGAAATTAGTACGCTTGGCTATACGGGGTAGCAATACCTAAGCCAAAGGAAAAAAATTAACCTTGGGTTGAATTTTCGATCCAGGGTTTGTTTTTGGGAATTGGGAATTGTTGATTGTTAATATTTAGCAATAAGCAATAAGAATTGTTAGTAAATATTCAGGGAGATTTATATGCCAGAAGAATCATTACAACCAGCACAGCAACAGAAACCACCAGGTAAAGAATCAGAAATGACGCCAAAACCCAAGGCAGATGATTCAAATTATCAGGGAAGTGGCAAGTTAAAAGATAAAGTTGCTTTGATTACTGGTGGAGATAGTGGGATTGGACGTGCGATCGCGATCGCCTATGCGAAAGAAGGTGCAGATGTAGCGATCGTCTATTTGAATGAACACGACGACGCTAAAGAAACCAAGAATTTAGTCGAAAAACATGGACGTCGTGCGGTAGCGATCGCTGGTGACATTGGCGATGAAACCTTTTGTCAGCAAGCTGTTCAACAAACAGTGGATGAGTTGGGTAAACTTGATATTCTTGTCAATAACGCCGCCGAACAGCATCCACAAGAAAGTATCGAAGATATTAGCTCTGAACAGCTAGAGCGCACATTCCGCACTAATATTTTCTCAATGTTTTTCATGACCAAAGCGGCGATGAAGCACTTGCACGAAGGTAGTGCTATCATCAACACTACATCAGTCACCGCTTACAAAGGCAGTCCGCAACTACTAGATTACTCCTCCACAAAAGGTGCGATCGTCGCCTTTACTCGTTCCTTATCACAAAATCTAGTTGAGAAGAAAATTCGCGTTAACGCAGTAGCACCTGGTCCCATTTGGACACCTTTAATTCCCTCAACTTTCCCAGAAGAGAAAGTTAAAGAATTCGGCAAAGAAGCGCCAATGCAAAGACCCGGACAACCCGAAGAAGTTGCACCTAGCTTTGTATTTTTAGCCTCCGATGACAGTTCTTACTTCTCAGGTCAAGTATTACATCCCAATGGTGGAGCAGTAGTCAACGGATAAAGGTAAAGGTAAAAGGTAAAAGGTAAAAAATGTTCCTTTTCCTTTTTCCTTACTTTGGAGAGATGACTCAATACGGAAAACTTAATAATTTGGTAAAGAACACCTTATAAATAAAAATTACGGCTATGGCATCCCCAACACGATTGCAAGGCACAGAGCTAGTGGATTGTGCTAGAGCGAATGCCAAACAGGGAATTGAAACCGCAGCTTACCAATGTGGCTATGGTAATGATCTCAACACTTTTGCGCGTGAATTACGGCAAGCTTGTGAGGAAATGAATTTGCAAGTCAAAGAACTTAATGAACTGATTACCGACCAGGACATGATATTACAAATTGGTACTGGGGAAATAGTTGCCCCAGATACGGCATCAGAACTGTGAACTACCCCACCGTATAGACTGATGGGGTAGTTTATTTATTCCCCATTCCCCACTTATTTACCAATCATTTTGGCGAGGATGTTGCGGGTAATAGCTTGTGCATCAGCACTGACAAGAGATGGGCGTAATTGTGGTGCATTGTAATCATCTAGTCCCCAACTCCACTGCATAGAACCGGTAGCAAACACCGTTGCACCAGAATCTGCTGTGTAAACAGTCATGTCAGCATATCTGGTGCCTTTGCCATAAGCATAGGGTGAATGGGCAATGCGAATTGTATTAGCGGGGGCGTTACCAAACATCCGATCAACTTCGTAGCCTAACAATCCCTGAAGGCGCATTTCTTTCAAAGGCGCTTTGGCATTTTCTCGCACAGACGCTTGAGTATTACTTTGGCTCAATTGCGTATCGACAAGTACCCATTCAGGGGCTGTCTGATTGATGCGAATATCTGCGTTTACCTGAAATGTTTCGTACATTACTCCAATCAAAGCATCTTCAGGAAGATTCACGGGCTTTGTTCGCCAAAAGGTTGTCACCAACTTATCGTTCTCTGGATATGCATCCCTCGCAAAAGGATCTAGAGTAACGCCTTCTTTATAAGCAACAATTGTGCGGTTGATTTCTTTGGTAATGCGGCTAGGTTCAAAGCGAATTTGCCAATAACAGGTATTTGAAGAAAAAAAGCCGAGACTAACGCCGCTGTCTCTCGCGGCTTCGACACTTCGCCGCATCTGCCACGACCAATACTCATCATGACCTACAGAGAGAAAAGCCTTATGTAACAACAGCATTGGCTTTGCACTGTATTCGTTTAAATGATTTTCGTGGGTGTCAATGTCCGTGGAGTAGGTGACATCGTAGCCTTCGCGTTCTAACCAGCGTACCATGTTGTATTCCCACCCAGCGCTAGATGTTCTCCTTTTGGGTTGGAAGTTGGTTAAAAATTCGCCTGCTCCCAGTCCATAGGCAGCTGCTTTATTAGGACTAGCGGCGTAGGGACGATTAAAGGAAACTTTAGATGCTTGTTTTCCACGACTGTTCCAACGGTAAAGCGACATTTCGCCCCAGTTATTATAAGCTTGATAGGTGGTGACGCTTGATTGAAATAGGATATCAGAAGCGCGGTTATCATCACGCACTACAAAGATGATGTAGCTTTGCTTGTTGCTTTTGTTAGCAGTTAGTTTTGCTAAATAAACACCACTCGCCCACTGTGTTGGATCTTTTGGATTATCAGGAATTTTCAACACGTATGGGTCTTGCCAATCGCATTCAATTAACCCAGTTGCTTGATCGATAATTGGCTGCGGTTGTCTTACAGCTTTGCGTGTAATTGGAGGTGCGACTTGTCTCCCTCCTGCACCGCCGTACCAGCCCATACGATAGATTTCCATTGTGTAGTTTGGCTCTTTTGTATTCACAAAGAGGTTAATTTCTTTGCCGCGATTGACGCTAGTCAGCGAAGCATAGCCTTCAATTTCTCGCTTAGTGGCGGGATTAGTTAACTTCCAATCAGTAGTGCCTGGTTTAATATTTTCAATGATTGTGGCGTTGTTTTCCTGTTTGGGTGTTGGTATTTCTATAGTTTGGGCAGTATTTTGGAAAATAATTAGGGTGGTGATGAAAATTAACAGTATCGGTAAAAGTGCTTTAATGACGTTTAATTGTTTTCTAGATAACATTCCAGCTAAATTGATTCTTGATCAATTAAGTTTGTATAACTTTACAGTCTCATCTTAACTGGAAGTAAAAAAACAACGAGAAAAAAGCTGGGTAGTCATTAGGGGAGCATCCCATTTTTGCAAAAATATCAAACAGCAAGTTGACCATTGAGGTAAGCACAGCGAAGTTGTAGTATGGATTGCACGTTGGTGGGATTCCACGCTCGCTCCAGAAAGTTTCAACCTTAAACCGATTTGTTTGATAGCAGATTCGACAGAACCAGAACCAATAGAGCAAATCTGTTCTGCTTGATAGTACGCATAATTAATAATTCGACTTCGATGCTTGTTCAAATATGTACAAAAATTCTTTGCCTGTTTTTTTGCGAAATCAACAAACAAAGCGATCGCTGCGTCTACTTCACCAACCCATAGTAAGTTTTCTGCTTGCTTGAGTCTCTTGACAGAACCGCCTACTTTATAGAGATTTTCGCGTAAATGATACCAATCCAATATCTCAAGTCGGGTTGAAGAACTGCCAATTTCAGTAAATAATTTCCACACACCATCATGTCCATCCCCCAAACACACTAATGGGTTGACCAGCCTTTGTGAGTTAATCCAATCCAAGAGAGATTGATGGTCTCTAAAAAAAGCATTATAATAAATTCCACCTATGCGTGCTGCTTTATAATCGCGCCACTCACATTCTTGCCCTTTTGGCGTTCGCAATCGTACCTTACCCCCATCCAAACTCACTTCCTTGACTGCTTGTAAAGCCGATAGCTGTGGCAGATTTTGTCGATTTACCAGCCTGTGTAACCAAGTAATTATTAATTCATAATTCATAATTCATAATTAAAAAATGGGTACAAGCCCCCGCTGAATTTTCAATGAGCGCGGTCTTCAATTAGTGGGCGCTTTCTTGCCCCCACTAATTGAAATTATGAATTAGTAATTATTAATTATGAATTATTTTGACGTGCTGTGTCCCATTTTCATACCTGTTAATGCTTCGAGTTCTCGCTCCGCATTTTGGTAGGACTCATTAGCACAAAGTCGTAAGCTACATTTCTCTAACACTGGACTCAAGTGGCTTCTTGGCTCTAAACCTAATTTTTGTGCTTGTTTTTGTGTGATTGGCAACTCCCCTACACAACTTTTGATTTGTCTGGATCTCCCTTTATTTGTGCCTGTTGTTTGTTCGATAAAAAAAAGGCGATTTTGGGGCTGACTTGTTCCAGCATCTGCGATCGCACTGTTTTTTCGATTCCTTCCAAAGTTTGCAACTCAGACGCTGATGTATTTTTATACAGAATCGTCGCGATTTCTTTTACTGCTGCTTGTAACCGTTCTTCTTCTTCGGGGGTCATGGCTATACTTCCAGTCAGTATTGTCTTATCCCTATACTACACTGATGAATCGGTATTTCTGCAAAAATGGGATGCTCCCGTCATTAGTTTTGCACAAATGATAAGCTAACTTATAAGTTTAAAATTATTCGTGCCAAATTGAAGTAAATTAAAACACCCGCTACATCGACTGCTGTGGTGATAAATGGCGCTGACATTAATGCTGGATCTAAACGGAGTAAGCGGAATAAAAACGGTAGCGCTGAACCGGAGAGAGAAGCCAAAATAGAAATCGCTACTAGACTCGTTCCGACGGCGATCGCTACTGCTAAATTCTTTTGTAGAAAGTATGCCCACACGGTGGCGATCGCTCCTAACATTGATCCTAGCAACGCACCGGCGATCGCTTCTCTGCCAATCACCTGCAACGGTCCCATTGCCCGTATTTCATCGGTATTCATACCGCGAATTACTACCGTAGAAGACTGAGCGCCGACATTCCCCCCAGTGCCTGTCAGCAAAGGGATAAACGCCGTCAGACTAACCACTTTTGTTAAAATATCCTCTTGGGATTTAATAATTGTTCCCGTAACAGTATTGGTGATTAGTAAAACCAACAACCAGACAACCCGCTTGCGGGCAACGGTGAGCAAATTTGTTTGAAAATAGTTGTCGCCTCCCGACTGCACACCACCTAAGGCGTAGATATCCTCAGTGGTTTCCTCTTGCAAAATATCAATTACATCATCAACGGTGACAATCCCCACTAGACGCTGTTCTCGATCCACCACAGGCACAGCCAGAAAGTCATATCTTTGGATCAATCTTGCGACTTCTTCCTGGTCTGTATCCGTGTAAACATACACCACATCGCGGGTCATTATATCGCCAATCCTTCGCTCTGGCTGAGATGTCACCAAATCACGTAGCGACAACATCCCAGTCAAGCGCCTAGCCTCATCAGTGATGTAAAGGTAATAAACCATCTCACTGGCATTAGCTAAGCTGCGAATTCGCTCTAGGGCTTGGGCGATCGTAAAATTTTCTTTGAGCGAGATTAACTCTGGGGTCATAATTCGCCCAGCAGTACCGCCTTCATAACCCAATAGTTGCGAGGTGAATTCCCGTTCTCCTGGGCTAAGTTGTTCTAGCAGGCGGTTGACAACTTTTGCGGGTAATTCATCAAATAACCTAGCTCGGTCATCGGGTGACATTTTATCAACAATGTCGCGAACCTCCTGACTTTTCAGTTCCTCGATTAGCAGTTCCTGAATGCTGTAGTCGAGGTGTTCATAAACCTCAATTGCCTCATCCTTGGAAAGCAAGCGAAAAGCCAAAGCGTGCATTTTTTCTGGCAAGCCTTCAATCGCATCAGCGATATCCGCAGGCTGCACTGGTATGAGAATAGCTTTTGCTGCCTGCAAATCTCCTGACTCCAGCAGCATTTGCAGCTGAGTTCGTACTAAATCGCTCAATTCCCGGCGCGATACATTCTGGAGGGTAGAGATTGAATTGTTGGCTTCTGTCACAGTCAACCACCTGAGCCAGTTTGAAGAAGTTTACTGCCCTTAGTTTAAGGGAAAGTGGGAACGTCAAACGTTAAACCTGCTATTTTTTTTACTCTTTTGGTTAATATTTGTCACACATTTAGCTAGGAATTTTTCTGATTATTGGTCGTTTTTAATAGTTAGCATCGCCAAAATTGTGTGTTGGCTATTTTTTGTAATTCGATATTTCGATAATATTATTATCAGGATGTCTTAAATAAAGGTAAATTATTTTTCCTATTGCTCCAGTTTTTTCCACGGCTCCTGCAATAATATCTACTTGATGTTTTCTGAGTGTAGTAATAACTTTTTCAATAGGAGTCGAAGCAATGAAGCACAAAGAAGAGTGAACCTGGTACTGGCAAAGCTGCTTTCGGTTCAAATTCTTCGCCCAATTGATGTAAGTTAATCTTTTGGTTAGCGAAAGCTAAAGCTTTGCGTCCTTCTCCCAAAGAGACTTCTGTCATACCCAACACGTCGCAGTAGAATCTAATTGTTTTTTCGATGTCTGCAACAGTCATTACTAAATGGTCGAGTCGGTCAATCTGCATTTTCTCCTCTTCGTATATCTAAAAGTGTAATTGTGGCTTGACTTAGAGCGCACTCGAACTTATAAGCTATGGGTATAAAACGAAAATCAAGGATAATTCATGTCTGACAAACTGATTGATAAAGTGGCGATCGTCACTGGTGCTTCCTCTGGAATTGGTGAGGCAACAGCGATCGCCTTAGCGAATGAAAAAGCCAAGGTGGTAATTGCCGCTCGTCGCAGCGATCGCTTAGACGAGTTGACTAAGCACATCGTCGAAAATGGCGGACAAGCCCTACCAATGACTGTGGATGTTTCCGACGAAGCACAGGTCAAGGAAATGGTCAAAAAGACTCAAGCTGAGTATGGTAAAGTCGATATTCTCATCAATAATGCAGGGGTTATGTTGCTTGGGGCGATCGATGGTGCAGACACTGAAGATTGGCGACGGATGATTAACATTAATCTTTTGGGGTTGATGTATGCAACTCACGCAGTTTTACCACTCATGAAAGCACAGGGCAGCGGTCATATAGTCAATATTTCTTCTACAGCAGGTCGAATCGCAAACGTTAAAGCCGGCGTTTATGCAGCGACAAAATTTGGTGTAGGTGCGTTTTCGGAAGCTCTACGTAAAGAAGTTTATCAAGACAAAATCCGCGTTACCATAATTGAGCCGGGAGCGACGGTAACGGAATTGACTGACCACATCACCGATACCAAAGCAAAAACCGATATCAAATCATGGATTGGCTCGATGACAGCTTTAGAGAGTGAGGACATTGCAGCAGCGATTGTTTACGCTGTCACCCAACCGCTTCGCGTCAACGTTAACGAAGTTCTCATTCGCCCGACTGAGCAAGAAAGATAATTAACCAATATTTTACTTCAGGATTAATTTATGACATCACAATCCGTGGAAAATAAAGTTGCCCTCATTACCGGCGCAAACAAAGGCATCGGGCTAGAAATTGCCCGTCAATTAGGTGTGCAAGGAATTACAGTTTTGATTGGGGCACGAGATGAAAAGCGGGGGCAAGAAGCTGCCGAAAAGTTACATGCTGAACATAATATTGATGCCCGCGCTGTACAGCTTGATGTGACAAATCAAGGCACTATTGAGGCAGCGGCAAAACATATCGAAAGTGAGTTTGGTAAGCTTGATATTCTGGTCAACAATGCGGGAATTGCCGGTGACAGGGTACCACCTAGCCAACTTGACATGGAAGTTTTGCGTCGCACCTACGATACTAACTTCTTTGGCGTTTTCGCTGTCACCAAGGCAATGTTGCCTTTGCTGCGGAAGTCTGATGCTGGACGGATTGTAAATATGTCTAGCGGTTTGGGATCGTTGGCACAGAACACTGACCCCAATTACGAATACGCTCAAGCTAAAGCCCTGGCTTATCATTCGTCGAAAACAGCACTCAACGCAATGACAATTCAATTCGCGCACGAACTCAAAGATACGTCAATCAAGGTTAATTCTGCCGATCCTGGTTACGTCGCTACTGACATCAATGCTCACAGCGGTACGCGGACTGTAGAGCAGGGTGCAACCGCTCCAGTGCGCTTGGCAACATTACCAGCTGACGGTCCAACAGGCGGGTTTTTTGACGAAAACGGTGTCGTACCGTGGTAAAGCACTAAAGTTTCTGTTTAATAAGCGAGCGATCGCATGACATTACATCCTCAAGATAACTTTGTTAAAAATCCCAATAATGTTTTAGTTCTCGGTGTCAGCAGCGTGCGGCGATAAGCATCCGCCGCCTTCTTAATACCTTCAGCTTGAGTTGGATAAGGATGAATCACACTACTTAACTTGCTCAAACCGATTTTATTCACGATTGCGGTGGTGACTTCGGAAATCATTTCACCTGCATGAGCCGCGACAATGGTTGCACCAATAATTTCATCGGAACCTTTTTTGTGATGAATTTTGACAAAACCTAATTCTTCACCGTCGGCGATCGCTCGATCTACACT
>CAXTNZ010000221.1:0-11848 GCA_964245695.1 uncultured bacterium
TATCTCCACCGCTCATTAAAAATCTATCTCAAGAGGGATGACATAGATGGCTTATGTTTTTTTTGTCAGCAAAGTATAACTTAATTTAATCAAAAATATTAAATTATTAAGAATAAAAAGGTTAAATAAACTTAAAATGCAGCTATTAGCCTGAATATCTGGCTGATTTAACCAACAGGAGTTTTAACCATGTGGTGTGGGTTTAGAAAATCAAGCGTTCCCGTTGCTGTTGTCTGCTTGATAACAGCTAGCGTCGTAATTTCCGACAGTGCTTTAGCTGTCCGCCAGCGTAATTATAGCCCACAGCAATTCCGTGCAGTATTGCGGGGATTAGGCTATAACGTCGATGTGGCAAATACCCCATTGACGGATGCGAAAACAAAAAAGGCAATTCGTGAATTTCAAACAGGGTACAAATTAAAACCTGCTGATGGGATAGCAGGACCAAAAACTCAAGATTTTGCCGCGAACATAATTCAAATTTTACAGGCAAACTTGAATGCGGTACTCAAGCCCAAGGCTCCCCTACCCCGCGATCAATTTTATGGTTCCCAGACGGAAGCGGCGGTGAGGCAGGCTCAGAAACAATTTCAGCTACAAGAAACTGGAATTGCTGATTTAGCATTCCGCCAGAGGCTGAACGAAGAGGCGAAGACAGGAGGTGGTCAGCCGACTACTCAGCCGTCACCAACACCAACACCAACAGCTACGCCGTCACCAACACCAACAACAACAGCTACGCCGACATCTTCGCCAACAACAACAGCTACGCCGACATCTTCGCCAACAACAAGACCAACAACAAGACCAACAACAAGACCAACAACAAGACCAGCACCGACACCTACGGCTACGCCGACAGCCACGCCAACATCTTCACCAACCCCAACATCTTCACCAACACCTTAGAGGCTGTTGGCATAATGTGAAGAACTAAGAAACCGGGTTCCTAACTTTTCAAAGGAACCCGGTTTCTGCTTGCTTATTTCTTGACAAACAGCTATTAAGTGTCACCAAAAAATGATGATACTACTGCTTTATTTCATCTAGTTAGGTTCTTCCAAAGGTCTGCCCTTGGGCACAGGTAGAATTGGGCGACGGTTATCGTAAGGCATGGGGATATACTGCACAGAGGGGCGTCCGCCTTGTGGTTGTGGGTACATATCCATTAGATCGTAAATTGAACGGGGCAGTCCGACTGTTACGGGCAGTCCCATTTCTGTTGCTTCCTCAACAGTGATTGGATAGTCGTGGGTGACGCGCCCAGTAGTCAAGGCATCGATGATAGATTCGATGTTTTCCGGCTGAACTTTCTGTTTGGGGATAGTGTCTTTAAGCAGAGTCCGGACAAATCGCTGCACCTGCTGAATTGCTTTGCGCGACAGGTCAGCCATAATCAGGGTTTGGTCGTCAATTTCGCCGATGGGTTTGTCTTCAACAACTTTCAGGATACTCGCAGCAGGGAAGTTACCAAGTTGTGGATCAACTGGTCCCAAGACGGCGTTGGCATCCATGACGATTTCATCAGCTGCGAGGGCAAGCATTGTGCCGCCACTCATGGCGTAGTGGGGTACAAAAACAGTGACTTTTGCTGGATGGCGAATTAATGCTCTAGCGATTTGTTCGGTTGCTAAAACCAAACCACCAGGAGTGTGCAAAATTAAGTCAATCGGGATCTCTGGCGGGGTGAGGCGAATTGCCCGCAGAATCTGTTCTGAGTCTTCAATGGTAATGTAGCGCGATAGAGGAATTCCTAGTAAGCTGATAGACTCTTGACGGTGAATCAGCAAAATCACCCGGCTTTTGCGTTCTTGCTGGAATTCTTGTAGAGAACGCACGCGACGATATTCAACCTGACGTTTTTGCCAGATAGGTTGCAGGGAAGACAAAAGGAGGAAAATCCAGAATAAATCTCCGATTCCAAAGCCCATAAGTATTTCAAATTCCAAATTTCAAAATTGTCCAGCCCAATTTTGCCCTGCATGATAGCTGCTTACTTTATGCAAGTAAAAACCTGTCAGCCAAGGATTGATTGCAAAAATAGGCGTTGCCGTCATCATTGTGACAATTTTTGGCAAATAGGTAGTCTATCTGAAGGGTTAAAAGAGGTTGGGAGGCAATCGGGGGAAAGTTGAAATTCTTTCTTTTACATCAGTGCCTTTTACCCTTCTTCACGTCCAGCGCCAAATCTTGATGGTGTCGTCATCACTGCCACTTACTAAAGTTCGTCCATCGGGACTGAAGGCGATGGTTCTGACATAGTTGATATGACCAGTCAGAGTGCAGATTAGAGTGCCTGTACTTATTTGCCAAATTTTGATAGTTTTGTCCCAACTGCTACTAGCGAGAAGTTGCCCATCTGGGCTAAAGGCGACTGACCAAACTGAGTCGGAATGACCTGTGAGAGTGCGAATTAGAGTGCCTGTAATTACCTGCCAGAGTTTGATGGTGTTGTCACTACTGCCACTGGCGAGAATTTCTTGATCTGGGCTAAAGGCGACGGAGTTAACGAAGAAGGAATGACCTGTGAGAGTGCGGATTAGAGTGCCTGTGTGTACCTGCCAAAGCTTGATAGTGCAGTCAGCACTGCCACTGGCGAGAAGTTCTTGATCTGGGCTAAAGGCGACTGACCAAACCAAGTCGGAATGATCGGTGAAAGTGCAGATTTGTCTGCCTGAGTTCATCTGCCATAGTTTGATGCTGTTGTCAGCACTACCACTAGCAAGCAGCTGTCCATCTGGACTAAAGGCGACGGAATTAACCCAGTTGGAATGACCCATGAGAGTGAGGATTTCTCGGCACGTGTTTACTTGCCAAAGCTTGACAGTGTCATCCCAACTGCCGCTGGCGAGAAGCTGCCCATCTGGGCTAAAAGCTAGGGAATGAACCATGCTGGAATGACCGGAAAACCAACGATTGAGGTTACGCAATAGTTTGCCAGTTGCCAGTTGCCATAGTTTGATAGTGTTGTCATTACTGCCACTGGCGATCAGTTGCCCATCAGGACTAATGGCGATCGCCTGAACCATGCTGGTATGACCTTTGAGGGTGTGTACGCATTGCCACTCGTGTTGAGCCACTACAGCGGGTTTTGGATGTGGATTGAATGTTCTTAGTTGTCTAGGGAATATTGATCCTAAACTTTCCCCGACATCAGAAGCCAATAAATCCAACCACTCCTGCACCGACTGGGGGCGATAATTTGCCTGCAAATCCATCCCGCACATAATTGCGTGATTTACCCTGGAGCTGATATTGGGATTGAAGTGTTGTGGTGGTTGCAGGGGAATGTTGTGGCGTCTGTCTTCTGCACTCGTCGGCAGAACTCCGGTTAATAAGTTATATAAAGTGGCGGCAAGGGCGTAGATATCAATAAATTCTCCCCGTGGTGCTTCTAATTCATACTGTTCTGGTGGGGCAAAACCAGGAGTGCGATACACTGTATGCCTTTGGACAACATTGGGGATAAATTCTCTGGCAATACCAAAATCAATCAGCACTGCTTCTGATTTGCCAGAACGGATCATGATATTGCGTGGCTTGAGGTCGCGATGCAGCAAGCCTTTAGAGTGAATTACCGTTAATGCTTCACCAATTTGCCGGATGTACAGTAGCGCTTCTGCTTCTGATAGCAATCTCATCCGCCGCAGGCGCTTGCCTAAGTCTTCGCCTTCGACATACTCCATCACCATGCATGGGAATTTCCCCTCATCGAAGATGGTTTCCACCTCCACTACATGGGGGTGGCGACACACAGCCAGCCGAACGGCTTCATCGCGAAAGTCTTGCCGTAATTTTTCTCGGTGCAGTATCCAGGCGGGATGATTGAGAATTTCTTCTTTAAGGGTTTTAATTACTCGTAGTTCATCCCGTTGATTTCTTACAAGATAGGTGATGCCAATTCCGCCTTCACCTAGTTTGTTTTCGATAATATAGCGCCCTCCAAATAAAGGCTCTCCTGGATTCCACACCATTGGTAACAATTGCCAAATGCTGGTATTTATTTTTGCACGGCATCATAGTTAAAATTTGGCAGGGGCGATTTTAGCTATTTTTTACCCCTCCCAACTTCTAGTTTTCTGTCTCTGACCGCGAATACTCACTCACCACACTCTTTCGCAAAGAGCGAAAATATACTAGTTAGCCGAATAGCTCACTACAAGCGCAGTTCCTCAGTAGGCGGTACGCAGGTGTAGATGCGGAGCGGCTTGCCGTTAGATATCACCCTCACATTAAATACGGCTTTCCTTTTAAATATTGCTGCTTGTGTAATAAAATCCGTTGAACTTACGTTATAAAAAACAGACTACTTATAAATTGGCAATATCTTAAGTTTTGCTTAATAATCAACTTTAAGAATAATTACAATTTCTGAAGTTGATATCTGTCTACAGGTTTACATCAGCAAAATAAAAAGATTTTACAGCCATAAATAGATATATCATTCTTCAAGCTAGTAAGGCTAGTCGTTTAAGAAGTTAAATTTTAACGGCTAACTGTTCACTGTCAACAAGAGCCAATGCGGTGGTGAGGCCGCGCGCAGAAAGGGGGAAACCCCCATGAGCCACTGCCGAAAGGCAATGCCCGACAGTCACGCATTGCCGCGTTAAACAGACTCTTTGTGTCCCTCCTGAAGAAGAGCAACGTGAAAACTTTGTGATTCAGCCGAATAATTCAGAAGAGTTTAGTTGTATCCTATGAAGTTAATATCTAAACATAATCCGGCAAATTATCTCAGTACCAGCAAGTAAAGTTATCGAGAAAGCCAATCAATCTATTTGTCAAATACTCTTAATTGTCTTTACGGTTTTTATCACCTTCATACTTTTAGTCAACATCTTTTTGAATTTAAAAGTTGTTCGTCCTCTCAAACGTATAACTCGCATAGCTGAGGAAGTCAGCACTGGGCATATGGATGTTGAGTCTGAGCAGATGCTATCTAATGATGAAATCGGTAATCTCGCTAGAGCCTTTAGACGGATGCAGTTAAGTTTAGAAATGGCAATGAAAAGAATCAAACGTTACCCTGAAAATACAGAAGTTTAAATTTTCTCAGTTCTAACAGCGTTTCACCATTAGCTTGCTTTGTGACATGAAAGGTGTAGTCTGAATTAAATAGCTACTTGCCAGATGTAAAGTTACCTAGTATTAGTTGAATAAACTGCTATAGTTGATTATAATATTTATTCAAAGGCTTCAATTAGCAAAAGTGAAATTTGGTATATTTCTCGCCCAAATATAGCATTCGGCAAGCAAGTTACTTAGCATAGTTTTAATTAAATTAATAATTAAGAATAATTTTAGATGATTAACTATGGGTTTTCCCTAAAACTCTCTCATCGGCGCGTGCTGGGGTGAAGCATGACTTTAACTACGTTTGGTCATAGGAATTTAAATTGCAAGTGAGCCAGGATTATGTTAAAAAGTTTTAATTTGCGACAAAAATTTACAATTCTACTAGTCGTAATTCTTGCAGTTGGTCTGAGCTTGAGTGGATTTGCTCTGTCTTCGGTGCTGAGGCAGAATGCTAGAAATGATATTGCCTCAACAGCTATGATGCTTATGGAAACGATGAGTTCTGTGCGTGAGTACACTAATACTCAAGTCAATCCAGAACTCGCGCCGCAATTGGAAACTGAGTTTTTGCCGCAAAGTGTGCCTGCATACTCAGCACGGGAGGTTTTTGAAAATTTGCGAAAAAATCCAAAATTCCGTGACTTTTTCTATAAAGAAGCAACGCTTAATCCCACTAATCTTCGCGATAAAGCTGACAGTTTTGAAACCAACATTGTGGAAAAGTTCAGAAATAAAAAAGACATCAAAGAATTAAGTGGATTTCGCTCAATTCCGAGTGGGGATATCTTCTATATGGCTCGTCCGCTACCAATTTCTAAAGAAAGCTGCCTGACGTGTCATAGCACCCCTGATGTTGCACCTAAAAGTATGATTCAGCGTTATGGCACAGCTAATGGATTTGGGTGGCAGATGCATGAAATTGTTGGCGCTCAAATTATCTCAGTACCTGCAAATAAAGTTATCAGCAAAGCCAATCAATCTTCTTTTGTGATTTTGGGAATTGTATCAACTGTGTTTATCGCTGTTATCCTTTTAGTCAACATCTTTTTGAATCGACAAGTTGTTCGTCCTCTTAAACGCATAACTCGCGTAGCTGAGGAAGTCAGCACGGGGCATATGGATGTTGAATTTGATCTTTTATCTAATGATGAAATCGGTCATCTTGCCAGAGCATTTAGACGGATGCAGTTAAGTTTAGAAATGGCAATGAAAAGAATCAAACGTCCTCAGGGAAATACAGGAGCTTGATAAATTCGCTCATCTCCTCATTAGGCAATTCAAAGTATTAATCTCGAAAATAGCTAATAACTTGGCTTAGGAAAAAATGCGTCGTTTAAATTCGAGACATGCTTGCAAATCGGCAATTTCTCTTGCTAATAATTCAACAAATTCGTAAGGCGAGGTTTGAGGAGTTTCAGCTAATGTCTCTTCTACAATCACACTTGCCATTGGTCCGATGTGGTAAGCTAGCTCTTGCTGACAACGTTTGATGAAGCCTGGGTTGAGTGAGGTTACTGGTTCAATTTGGGGAGTTTGAGGAGTAACAGGTAAACTACTAATTGTTGTTCCTAATTGATTGTAGAGATGCGGCGTTGTTAACGTAGGAGGGTGAGGTTCAGGAGCAAATACGGTAGTCGGTAAATCAAGCATAGTTGTTTGTGACCCTACTTCAGGTTGTTCAAGACGCTCCAGATCCATGAGAACTTCCTTTGATGTTTGGTATCGCTTCTTAGGCGTATCTGCCAACATCTTATCGAGTACTTGAGCAAAAGCATCACTGACATAGCTGTAGAGACGCCATTTCCATTCCAAGGAATACTGATCCATCAGTAGGGATGGATCTCGACCTGTTAGTAGCACAACGGCTGTTACTCCCAAGGCATAAAGGTCACTACAGGGAGAACACAACCCCAAGCTAATTTGTTCACGGGGAGCATATCCTACTTTTCCCACGAGGGACATTTTACCAACAAAGGTCGCCTGGTGAGAATTTCTACCCTCGTTCAGGTCAGCAATTTGCTTTCCTACGCCGAAATCAATCAGCACTGGCAAATTGTTGTTGTCAGGCAACATGACATTGTCTGGAGAAATATCTCGATGGATGATATTGTGTTGGTGAATATATTCCAAAACCGGCAGTAGCTTTTTTAGCCAGTTTATAACCTCGTCTTGGGAAAAATTTCGTCCCTGTCTTTGAACTTCTCGCAGCAGACAAGAGTATGTTTGACCATCAACATATTCTTGTACTAGGAACAGTCGCCCATCGCCTTCAAAACAAGCCAAGAATCGAGGAATTTGAGGGTGTTGCAACTGGTGGAGAATTTTTGCCTCTCTTTTGAATAAATTGCGACATTGTTCCAGCCCGTTCGCCCCTGTGCCAATTGGCGCAAATTCTTTGAGGACACAAGCTTCGTTAAAGCGACGAGTATCAAACGCTAAGTACGTTCGCCCCAATCCCCCTTGTCCAAGAAGTTTTTGGATCGTATAACGGTTATCGATCAGAGTTCCAGAGGATATTTCTGGTCTTACTAAAGGGGACTGTGACATTGAGAGCGCACTCCAAGCTATTTTTTAATAAATCATCTGCTTTTCTCAAAGCTAGTAAATTTAATAGGTAAAGGTTTATATAGTCCTTCAAACTGACGTTAGCATCACCTTAAGTACAAGAGAATACATTTTTATCTCAACTTTTGAATGTTTTGTGTTAATAATTCTTCGGAAGTTATGTTTACCCCTCGTAGATCGCACTATTGCCTTTCTTGACATTTAGTCTATTTTCCACATCTTCTAAGGGGTGGCGCAAGTTGAATCTTATACAAAAAGCATTTATTTTTGTGTGATTAAATCAACATTTTTTGCCTATGTAGTTTATTTTTTTACCGCGCACCCTCTTAAGAGCTTGAATATTTATCAGTAGAATTAAGAGAAAAAATGCAAATAAATTATTAAGTTTTATAACGTTGCATTAGTTGATAGCTTAGCGAAGAACCTTCTGTTTCTCAGAGGGTTCTTCACCGCGCAAAACTGCGGGTGTTTGCTTGACTCGCTCTTCGAGTGGTCTGACTTTTTCGACTAATTTAATGAACTGCTTATAATTAGGTATTTTAGCAGCAGGAAGATAACCAGCGTCTGCGGCAATATCCCCTGGTGCTTCGCTCATCGCTTTTTGGATTTGCTGCTGTAGATTACTTTCTACGGTGGGTGCTAGTAGCACAACACCGGAAGGAATCCACCTACTTGTGTATAAAATTCTAAACTTTGTTGTACCGAATTCACGCCGATAAAGCTCGAAATCCTTCTCAGATAAAGCGCCAGCGTCAACGCTGCCTTCACTCAGCCATTGTAGTGTTGTTTTGGGAGTGGGGGCAAAACGGATTTGAGCGAGGGTTAAACCATAAAGGTCATACAAAGGAACATAGTAGCCGGCGGCGGAACCTATCTCTCCTAAGGCTACGGTCTTATTAGCCAAGTCGGCTATTTTTTTAATTGGTTTATCATCTCGGACTATGAACAAGCAGCCTTGTCTGCTACTGATTCCCTCCATTGAGAACACAGGAGTGTAAAGTTCTTTATCGATCGCGATCGCTGCTAGACCTGGAGGCGCAAATACAATATCCCACTTTTTGCGCTTAATTTGCTCAATGGCTTGCAATTCGTTGTAAGCCGGTTCTAACTCCAGAACCGACCGGGTTTGCTCTGCTATATAGTCTTTGAAGCGATTGTACTTGTCTAGAGAAACCGTTCCTTCACCATAGCTGACTACACCAATGGTCAGTTTGTCTGGAATGACAGGTTTTTCTTTTGAACCGCATCCTACCCCTAGTAGCCCGATTAGCACTATGGTCTGTAATAGCAGAAAACGGCGCGAAAGCATAGGTTGTTAACAAAATTAAGGATTAACTGCCACACGGCTCGTGGCTGTGTGATTTTGATTATCTCTAGTTTGATGTACCGAATTTTGCGCTCGCTGTAAAAAATTAATCTTTCCGACAAAGTCTATTTTGTCTACATCGCGTGAAGGTAGTTTTTTCAGGCTGTTGTTTTTTTGATGCTTGCTATCTCCTCACCCGTGACTGACAAACTAATCGCCTCAATAATCACTTGGCGGAGGGTTTCTTACCCAACAAACCGAGCGATCGCCAAATAACTTTTGCCCCGGATTCCACACCATTTGTCACAACTACCACCTGCTGGTATTTATTGTGCCACAGCGTCTAAATTGAGGTTTTCTCCTTCCCTATCAAGAAGGAGCCACAAGAGCGAATGCATTCCCAAGCTGAGCCTGGGAACGAGTAAAAGCCCCTGGCTGGGAGGGGTTGAGGAGAGGTTAATCCTCATCCTCATCCGGTTCTAAATCCTCTTCCGTCAGCCCCTGCTGCGGAATTGCGGCGATAATCGCATCTATTACTTTGGAAACTGGTAAAATCTCGATATCAAGGTCGGGGAATTTTTGCCCTTTAGGCACGATCGCTCTCTTAAACCCCAATTTCGCAGCTTCTTTCAAACGCAGTTCCATTTGTGAGACTGAACGCACTTGTCCCCCTAAACCCACTTCCCCAATCAACACTGTACCTGGATCGACTATGCGATCGCGGAAACTGGCAACAATAGCGATCGCTACTCCCAAATCTACCGCCGGTTCTTCCACATTCAACCCACCTGCAGAAGCGACGTAAGAATCCAACTTTGACATGGGAATCCCCACCCGTTTTTCTAACACCGCAAGTATTTGCACTAAGCGATTGTAATCTACGCCGGTGGTGGAACGACGCGGTGAAGAATAGCTGGTGGGACTTACCAAGGCTTGTAATTCTACCACAATCGGGCGAGTTCCTTCGCAAGCAACGACAATTGCTGTCCCAGGTGCGGGATCGTCGCGATTACCTAAAAATAATTCTGAGGGGTTGGCAACTTCTCGCAGTCCCTGTGCCACCATTTCAAAAATACCGATTTCGTGAGTTGCGCCAAACCGGTTTTTGACTGTTCTTAACAATCGATGGGAGGCAAAGCGATCGCCTTCAAAGTACAATACTGTATCTACTAAGTGTTCTAATACTTTCGGACCTGCGATCGCTCCTTCTTTGGTGACGTGTCCCACAATTAACATGGTGATATCTTCGTGTTTTGCCACTTTCATCAACGCGGCAGTACATTCCCGTACCTGCGCTACTGAACCCGGTGCGGAAGTTAACGCAGGAACAAATACTGTTTGAATACTATCAATTACTGCCACATTTGGTTTTAGCGAGTCTATCTCCCGCAAAATTTCTTCTAAATCTGTTTCTGGCAATACGTATAAATCTGCACCGATACTTTCGGAGTTTTTTGGTTGTGGTGCTTCTTCTACTAATACGACTTCGCCATTTTCCTCGGCTACTACTTTGCCATTTTCCTCGCCTAATTCACTTAATTCTTTTGATACACCTAAGCGAGAAGCTCTCAATTTGATTTGCTGTCCTGATTCTTCCCCAGAAATGTAGAGAATGCGGTATTTCTGTGCTAAGGCATTTGATACTTGTAGCAATAACGTAGATTTACCGATGCCTGGATCGCCGCCAATTAACACCATAGAACCGGGAACTACACCACCACCAAGCACTCGATCAAGTTCTCCGTAACCAGATTCCCAGCGTGCTACTTGGCGATCGCTTATTTGGTCAAAAGTCAGAGATGCTCGTGCTTTCGGTTGTTTAGCAGCAGATTTGCCGTTGTTTGAACTGTTTTGCCAACTACTTACTCCCCCACGACTAGGGACATCTACCAAGGATTGTTTAGTAATCTGCTCTTCTAATGAGTTGTAAGTACCGCAAGCTGGACACTTACCATACCACTGAGGTGATTCTGACCCACACTCATTACAAACGAAAACGGTTTTTGACTTAGCCATTCTTAAAACTTATTAAATAATCTTAATTTTTTATTAATTTTTAGCCCGCCTAAAGTTGAATAATAGTGGTATTTCCAGCTTTTTCCAAATTAATTCCTGGAATGATATCTTAATATTATGGTATTAAAAATTAATCATGAAAAATTTTAGTTAAGGAGCGTTGAGAAACTTGGAAAGTCATAAAGAAAAAATTCTAGTAGTAGATGATGAAGCCAGTATTCGGCGGATTTTGGAAACGCGCCTCTCGATGATTGGCTACGATGTGGTAACAGCAGGGGACGGCGAAGAAGCTTTGGAGACTTTTCGCAAAGCCGAGCCTGACTTGGTTGTTTTGGATGTGATGATGCCAAAGCTAGATGGCTACGGGGTATGTCAAGAATTACGGAAAGAATCTGATGTACCCATTATTATGCTAACAGCCTTGGGCGATGTCGCCGATCGCATCACCGGATTGGAGTTGGGTGCAGACGACTATGTAGTTAAACCATTTTCCCCTAAAGAACTAGAAGCTCGCATTCGCTCAGTGCTGCGACGGGTAGATAAAACTGGTGCTTCGGGAATTCCTAGTTCTGGGGTGATTCATGTAGCTAATATCCGAATTGATACTAACAAGCGACAAGTATACAAAGGTGATGAGCGTATTCGCTTGACTGGTATGGAGTTTAGCTTACTAGAGTTGTTAGTCAGCCGCTCTGGAGAAGCTTTTTCTCGTTCGGAAATTTTGCAGGAAGTGTGGGGATACACACCAGAACGCCATGTAGATACCCGTGTGGTAGATGTGCATATATCCCGTCTGCGGGCAAAATTGGAAGATGACCCCAGTAATCCAGAGTTGATTCTCACCGCAAGAGGTACTGGTTATTTGTTTCAACGGATAATTGAACC
>CAXTNZ010000222.1:0-11782 GCA_964245695.1 uncultured bacterium
CTTGGGGGAGATGGGGAAGTAGGGGACGAGGAAAAATTTGCTTCCCCATCTTCCAACCTCCCCATCTCCCCCCGAAACCCTCATCTACCTCCGGAACCCTCATCTCCCCCACTTATTCCACGCTTTCGACGAAGCACACGCCTAATAACACTACATGTTTGGTCTAATAGGACATCTTACTAGTTTGGAACACGCGCAAGCGGTAGCTAAAGAATTGGGCTACCCAGAATATGCCGATCAAGGGCTGGATTTTTGGTGCAGCGCCCCGCCGCAAATTGTTGATAATATTACTGTTACCAGTGTCACTGGGCAGAAAATTGAAGGACGCTATGTAGAATCTTGCTTTTTGCCTGAGATGCTGGCGACTCGCCGCATCAAGGCAGCGACGCGCAAAATTCTTAATGCTATGTCTCATGCCCAAAAGCATGGCATAAATATCACGGCTTTAGGTGGGTTTTCCTCAATTATTTTTGAAAATTTTAACTTGGAGCAGTTTCGGCAAGTCCGCAATATAAAACTAGAATTTGAACGCTTCACTACAGGCAATACTCACACCGCCTACATTATTTGTCGGCAGGTAGAGCAAGCCTCAAAGCAATTGGGAATTGAACTCAAAAACGCGACTGTTGCTATCTGCGGTGCTACTGGAGATATTGGCAGTGCTATCTGCCGCTGGCTAGATGCGAGAACAGATGTTAAAGAACTTTTGCTAATAGCGCGTAACTCCGAACGCCTTAAAGATTTGCAAGATGAACTGGGGCGGGGAAAAATCATGTCTTTGGATGAAGCACTGCCACAAGCTGATATTGTGGTTTGGGTTGCGAGTATGCCCAAAGGCTTGGAAATTGACCCCACTGTTTTGAAGCAACCTTGTCTGCTGATTGATGGGGGGTATCCGAAAAACCTCGCTACCAAAATTCAGCATCCTGGTATACATGTACTAAATGGTGGCATTGTCGAACATTCTCTGGATATTGACTGGAAGATTATGAATATAGTCAATATGGATGTTCCTGCAAGGCAGTTATTTGCTTGCTTCGCCGAATCAATGCTGCTCGAATTTGAGAAGTTATATACGAACTTTTCTTGGGGGCGCAATCAGATTACGGTAGAAAAAATGGAGCAGATTGGTCAGGTGTCGGTGAAACACGGATTTAGACCTCTGCTGGTTTAGTGACTGGGCATTGGCGACTGGGGACACTGAGGACTGGGAGATAATCCCCATTGCCCCAATCTCCAATTCCTAATCCCTAATACTCAATTGTTAATCCCCAGTCCCCAATCCCTATTTTCTATTGCCTAACTATGACTACTACTGAGCGTAAACCGCTATTGTTGGATTTTGAAAAGCCGCTAGCAGAACTTTCTAACCGAATTGAACAGATTCGTCAACTTGCAGAAGAAAATGGCGTCGATGTTTCTAGTGAAATTCGTAAACTAGAAGCTCGTTCTATGGAACTGCGTGAGGAAATTTTTAGTAGTTTGTCGCCGTCCCAGCGACTGCAAGTGGCTCGTCATCCCCGTCGCCCCAGTACTCTTGATTATATTCAGGCAATTAGTGATGAATGGATGGAGTTACATGGCGATCGCTGTGGTACTGACGATCCGGCTTTAGTCGGTGGTGTAGGTCGTTTGGGCGGGCTACCGGTAGTAATGTTGGGTCAACAAAAAGGTCGCGACACCAAGGACAATATTGCCCGTAACTTCGGCATGGCTGCCCCTGGAGGCTATCGCAAGGCAATGCGCTTGATGGAACACGCTAACAAGTTTGGAATGCCGATTTTAACTTTTATCGACACCCCAGGCGCTTTGCCAACAGTCACAGCGGAACAACAAGGTGCAGGAGAAGCGATCGCCTACAATTTACGAGAAATGTTTTGTCTGGATGTGCCGATTATCTGCACTATCATCGGTGAAGCCTTTTCTGGCGGCGCACTCGGTATTAGTATAGGCGATCGCCTGTTGATGTTTGAACACTCCGTTTATACCGTCATTACTCCCGAAGCCTGTGCCGCTATTTTGTGGAAAGATGCCAGCAAGGCTCCTCAAGCTGCGGCTGTCTTAAAAATGACTTCACAAGATCTCAAAAATTTCGGAATTATCGACCAGATATTGCCCGAACCCATCGGTGGCGCTCATTCCGACCCGATGAAAGCCGTTAATACTCTCAAAGCAGCGCTGTTGGACAATTTGGAGCAACTTAACCGCATAACCGCTGCCGAACGACGCCAATTACGTTATGAAAAATTCCGCAAAATTGGTGTTTTCACCGAAGTTTCCCATTCCTAAAACTTGAGCTAATTGATTAGCAAAGTAGCAATGCTATAATTGCCTATGACATGTAAAGATTTTTAACAATCTTTAACTGTTATAGGCATTTGCATTTTTGGTCATTAGTTCTTAGTTTTGACTAATGGCTAATTAAGCAATTTTCAAGAGCCAAAGAAAGGATTTCCAGGGCAAAAGTTATTTTGTTGTCATCAGCGAAAACTTACTGGAAATATGTCAATCTTGGCAATAATGTAGTATAGCAGTTGTTAAGGAAAATTTCTCAGATTTTTCTGTACTTGTTGAATTCATTCAAACCGAAAAATTTGAATAATTAGGTGGCAGTGCGGTTTCAAAACCACCAAAAAATTTGGAGATAGCATGAGTGTGACGCAGAAACGACGCGCCCTAATTACTGGGGCGAGCAGTGGAATTGGCAAAGCAACAGCATTGGCATTTGCGAAGGCGGGAATCGATGTCGCCCTAGTGAGTCGTTCTGTTGATAAGTTGGAGGCGGTAGCAGTAGCCGCTAGGCACGCAGAGGTGACAGCGAAAGCTTATACTGTGGATCTAGCAAATGTAGCCCAAGTACAAGAGTCGATGCTCTCTATCGCCCGTGACTTTGGTGACATAGACATTCTGGTAAACAATGCTGGCATGGCTTACACTGCCACCTTGAGTGAAACCCCCTTATCTGACTGGCAGCAGGTAATAGACTTAAATCTTACCAGCGTGTTTCAGTGCATTCTGGGGATTTTACCTTCAATGCGCGATCGCGGGCACGGCACAATCATCAATGTCGCCTCTATTGCCGGCAAGCAAGCCTTTGCCAGTTGGGGAGCTTACAGCGTCAGCAAAGCTGGTTTGATATCTCTTTCTCAAGCTTTGGCACAAGAAGAACGCGCTCACGGCATTCGCGTCACTGCTATTTGTCCAGGTGCTGTCAACACCGAACTCTGGGACACAGAAACTGTCCGCGTCAAACTTGACCGCACAAATATGTTAACCCCGGAAATCGTCGCTGAGTCGATTCTCTACACCGCACTGTTACCACAACAAGCTGTTGTTGACGAATTGATATTAATGCCAAGCACAGGCATTTTATAAGTGCTGAGTTGAAAGGCGCGGAGTTAGGAGGCTCGGAGTTAAAAATTAAAAGTTAAAAGTTAGAAGTTAGGAATTAATTTAACACTTCACTACTCATAACTCATAACTCATAACTCATAACTCATAACCCATAACTCATAACCCACAACTAATTCAAACTCTAATAAAGACTGACATTATGACTATTGCTGGTTCCAACGGTTCCAATGCCTCTCAATCTCCTCTAATTCCCGACTTGTCAGAAGCCATCAATCCCAGACCTGATCGCAATACCCGCGACGGACGGGAACCTGATTTGCACGAACCTTTAGAGGAACACATGGAGCAGATGAAGGACGCCGTGCGGTCAATTCTGGTGGGTGTCGGAGAAGATCCGGAACGCGAGGGACTTTTGAAAACACCCAAGCGCGTAGCAGAAGCAATGCGGTTTCTTACCAGTGGCTACAACCAATCTCTAGAAGATCTCGTTAACAATGCCATTTTTGATGAAGGGCATAACGAGATGGTGTTAGTCCGGGATATTAATTTCTTTAGCCTGTGCGAACACCACATGCTGCCGTTTATGGGTAAAGCTCACGTTGCTTATATCCCTAACCAAAAAGTGGTAGGATTAAGCAAGCTTGCCCGCATTGTGGAAATGTATTCGCGTCGCTTGCAAGTACAGGAAAGACTAACGCGCCAAATCGCCGAAGCAGTTCAAACTGTTCTCGAACCCCAAGGCGTTGCCGTTGTTATGGAAGCCAGCCATATGTGCATGGTAATGCGGGGCGTGCAAAAACCCGGTGCTTGGACTGTCACCAGTGCGATGATAGGTGTGTTCCAAGAAGAGCAAAAAACCCGCGAAGAATTCTTTAACTTAATTCGCCACCAAGCAGCCTTCTTTTAAATTTAGGAGTTATGAGTAATGAGTTAATTGATAACTCCGCGTCTCATAACTCCTAACTTATCATCTCGGCATCATGAATCAATTACCCTAATGACTTTATCAGTGTAAAGTTTGCCACTTGGCAACTTGATAAGTAGCTGATTGTTCTTTAAGTCGAGGGTGTAAGTATACTTATCGTTGTTGGCGACATATACATTCTTTGCCCGGTTATAAGAGACAGGAAGAATTAGGCGATCGCTTTGTTTTTTGGCGCGTCCAACATAAAAAACGCCATTTTTCCTGTGGCAAATACCCACATAATAATTTCTAGTTTCTACAGAGAAACCTTCTGATATATCATTGACACAATCGTTAATAGCTGCTATTTGAATTGCTTGAGGTCTAGTTGCAGCCTCAACTACTGATGGTAGAGAAAGCAAGGGTATCAAACACAGTAATGCACCTGCACTGAATAGACCTAGCTTTAACATATATTGGCGATTATAATTACGTTTCATAAAAGTCATTTTTACTTTCCAAAGAAGGCATTGACAGCCGGCGATGATAAATCACCTCCTAATTCTAGACTTCCCAAAAAGTCAAGGCTGTTCCAGAAACAGGGTAGATTTTTTGTAGTCAGCGCTCTTTGCGCTGAGGAAGGCACGAAGAGTGCCTACTAGGAAATAAGCTTTCGCAGTCGCTCAAACAACTGCGCCACCTTGTCTAAATCCTTGTCACCAGGAGCGCGTTCCACACCACTAGATAAATCTATACCACTAGGGTTAACTTGATTCAGAGCTTCCACAACATTATCTGGCGTTAGCCCCCCTGCTAAAAACCAAGGGCAACTGGGGCTAAATTGTTGTAGCATATTCCAATCTAAGGTTTTGCCAGTACCACCCAACTGCTGGGGATGATAGGCATCAAGTAGCAAAGTATTCACTGTCGTTGTGTAAGTAGCAGCTTTGTCAAAATCTGACAAACTGCGTATTCGCAACGCTTTAATAATTTCTACGTTGGGTAGAGCTTGACGCACCTGGTAGCAAAAATCTGTTGATTCATCTCCGTGTAACTGGACACCAGTTAACCCAGAATCAGCAACAGTTTGAGCGATTTCCTCAACTGTAGAGTTGGCAAAAACACCAATATTGTCAATATTTTCTGGTAGTTGTGTCACCACTGCCCGAATTTGCGCTGCACTGACGTAGCGCGGTGAAGATGGGACACAAATAAATCCTAGTGCGGTTGCGCCTGCATAGGCGATCGCTTTCCCCTGTTCTGGTTGAGTGATTCCGCAAATCTTAATCCGCATGGAAAATTAAGCATATTTGTAGCAAAAGTAAATTAAGTCTAACTTATTGAAACAATTTACGGTTTTTTCCTTTTTTTTTGCCTTGCTAACTTTATAATTTTTCTGTTTAGGACTTGATTTCATCAATCGAACTAGCAGCCGCCACGATTCCACAAAACCTGTATGGAACCTTATAGTGGCGACTATCATCAGCTTCAGCTGTGTAGTAGCTCTTTTGCTGACTTTCAAGATTAACAAGCCCCTAGTTAATCTTAAAGTGCCTATTCTGCCCATCAGCATTGCCGCATTCATCGGCGCAATGTGTTTTGGTCATATTGTCGGTATTGGCATCGTTTTACGATTAACCAATATCGGTAGTTTGTAATTATTTGACAAAAATGTTACTTGGGCTACTGACAGAAGTCGCGGGAAAGTAGAAGGAAAAAATTTGTCTTCTTATTTTTTAATTTTTCCTTACCAAGGGAAGAGGTGTGAACCTCTCTTTTGAAGGAAGATTCAGCGACTTCATCAGATAGAGCATGTAATGTGGCTGTAAAGACGGTAAATATCAAGATCGTGTTCAAGTAGGAGAAGCAACTATGATGTCGTCAATCTTATTCGCAGTTCAATCAACTGTTCCCGAAACCGCCACCGAATGGGACTGGAGTGGAACGCCAGTTATTATTGGCGCTTGTCTATTATGTCTTTTGATTATTCCCCGGACAATTCGCTTTCCCCACACTGGTGCGAAGATGCCTTTACCTTTCCCCGCACTGTTCAATAATCCCAGCGTCGGTGCATTCCTTGCCTCGATGAGCGCCGGTCACATTATCGGCATCGGTGCTGTTTTGAGTTTGAGCATTCTCGGTCTTCTGTAGATTTGACTTTCTTCACATATTGCAACTGACGCACTCAAGAAGTGGCAGGTCTTTTATCCTTCCCGACTAATCTGGAAGGATAAAAGACCTGTCACTTCAGCTTTAAGCTTTTAGTTGCTGGCAAATATTTGAGTTTTGCTCACTGGCAGGAATTGTCTATTCTAGAAATTAGAGCATCGCACTTTGGCGCTGTTGATGCGGCAAAAATTAATAATTTGTATAGAAAATAACTTAGAAATCAAATGTTTGGACTGCGGGAAATATCTAAATTTTAGGACAATATAATGCAAAATAATTGGAAAATCGGGTCTTTGTTCGGAATTCCGCTGTTTTTAGATCCTTTGTGGTTTTTGATTTTAGGGCTGGCTACTCTCAATTTTGGGGTATCTTACCTGGATTGGGGACCCGTCCTAGCTTGGAGTTCTGGGGTGGTGATGGCACTGCTGCTATTTGGTTCTGTCTTGTTACACGAATTGGGTCATAGCTTGGTTGCCAAGTCACAAGGTATTAAAGTTAACTCGATAACCCTGTTTCTATTTGGCGGCATTGCTGCTATTGAAGAAGAATCCAAAACTCCCGGAAAAGCATTTCAGGTAGCGATCGCTGGACCATTGGTTAGTGTCATACTGTTTTTCCTGCTAAGTCTCATAGCTTATGTATTGCCTAATGCCAGCCCAGCCAGTGTGATGGTGGGAGATTTGGCGAGAATAAACTTGGTTTTGGCGCTATTTAACTTAATTCCTGGCTTACCCCTAGATGGGGGACAGGTGTTGAAAGCAGCACTGTGGAAAATAACAGGGAACCGCTTTCAAGCTGTACATTGGGCAGCAAAAGCAGGACAAATTTTAGGTTATAGTGCGATCGCCTTGGGATTTGCTGTAGACTTCTTTACAAGAGAGTTGGCACTTGGGTTGTGGATTGCTTTATTGGGTTGGTTTGGCATTCGCAACGCCACGAGCTATGACAGCGTGACTACATTGCAAGAAACCTTGGTGAAGCTGGTTGCTAGTGATGCGATGACTCGTGACTTTCGCGTAGTCGATGCTAATCAAACTTTGCGTTCCTTTGCCGATTTGTACCTATTGGAAACCACCGCCCCACAAATTTATTTTGCCGCTTCTGATGGACGTTACCGGGGGATGGTTTCCATTGACGATTTGCGCTCTTGTCAGAGAAGTGAATGGGAAACTAAAACCTTAGAAAGTATTGTGCATCCCTTGACAGAAATACCAACTGTTGCTGAGTCAACAACTATAGCGCAAGTGATTAATAAGTTAGAAAATGAACAGTTACCGCGCATCACCGTACTTTCTCCCGCCGGTGCGGTAGCTGGTTTAATTGACAGAGGAGACATCGTGCGGGCGTTAGCACAAAAGTTAAAATTGCGGATTAGCGATGCTGATATTAAGCGAGTCAAAGAAGAAGGAAGTTATCCGCCTTCAATGCAGTTGGGAGCGATCGCTAAATCTACAATAAACTCATAAAATGTTGCATTTTGGATTGGGTAGGTGAGTCAAAGGTTGTGGTGCGTTAGCGAGAGTACGGCACCCTACATTTAACTAAGATTATTAGGGGAGAAATTTGTAGTGCAAATCAACCGATTGACTCAACAAATTCAGTTCATCATCGAAATTGACAAACTCAAGCAGATATTGCGCCAAACGCTATTAACTGATGGTTCACGTCGGGAAAATAGTGCAGAACACTCTTGGCATTTGGCGATAATGGCTATGATTTTAGGCGAATATGCTCCAGAAGGAGTTGATCAACTACGCGCTATCAAAATGCTGCTGATTCACGATTTGGTAGAAATTGATGCGGGTGACACATTCTGCTACGATGTCCAGGCAAACCAAAACAAAGCAGCAAACGAAGCTCAAGCAGCATTGCGGTTATTTGGACTTTTGCCAGCAGATCAGGCAAAAGAAATGCGATCGCTTTGGGAAGAGTTTGAAGCACGAAAAACGCCTACAGCTAAGTTTGCCGCAGCTTTAGACAGGATACAACCTTTGTTACACAACCAGCAAACTCAGGGTGGTACTTGGCGCATTCATGGAATTACACGCGATCAAGTAATGAAACGGATAGCACCTGTAGAAACAGGTGCGCCTGAACTTTGGTCATTTATTCAGGAACTAATTGAGGATTGTGTTGCAGCTGGTTATCTCCAAGACACTCTTACAAAGTCTGAGTGTTGAGAAAAATTTGCGTCTCGCATTGCTATAGTATATATGTATCGACGGTTCTTGTGGGGATCAGCCACGAGAGGTAACGGGGAAAGTTCGGTGCAAATCCGGCACTGTCCCGCAGCTGTAAGCAAGAATTTCCTTGCAAGTCAGAATGCCCGCCGACAAATAGATAAGTTCCAACTCATCTACGAGGTATAGATGAAAACTCAACATGCATTGTTTGTTTGTACTACTTGCTCCAGCGTCTGGAAAGATGGCAAGCGAGTCGGTGAAAGTGGCGGTGAGAAATTATTAAAGCAATTGCAACAACTGCACCAAGACTGGGAATTGCAGCAAGAATTTCCGATTCAGGCTGTAGAGTGCATGAGTGCTTGCAATCGTGCTTGTGCTATTTCTTTTGTAGCGGCTGGTAAATACACTTATCTATTCGGTGATGTTTCGCCTGATTCGTCACCCTCAGAAATTGCGAATGTGCTGGAGTGTGCCAGTAAGTATTACAATCATTCTCAGGGATTGTTGCCTTGGGCAGAAAGACCGGAACCATTGAAAAAAGGAGTTTTAGCAAGAATTCCTTCCCCAAAAGCTGATGCAGGCGAATTAAACTAAAGCAGGCATACTGTAACGTGAATAACTAACTAGGCGAAATTAAACGTATTCGTAGTGAGCCCTGCAACAACCCACGACACTATGCCGGACAGGCTTGTTTTGTAGATCCACAGGTCAAGAGCGAATATTTTTGATGTTCGCGTTGGCGAACGCGAGTGCGTCTCCGCATCTGAGAAGCCTGTCCCCCTAAAAGCGAGCGTAGGACTCGCCCTAATTCTTTCTTTTCTTGTTTTGATGGGAGGAGCGAAAGTTCAAAGGGTGATTTTCGTCATAATCTGGGGATAAACCTTTTCTAACTCCTCATATTTGATGTTCTTTCTTGATAACCGTGGTCTAGCAGAATAGTGATTTTGGGAATACTGACGGGCTTTGACTGGAAATAATCAATGTTTTTAGTCAACATTTTAATCAAACCCCTATCATCAGATACATTCGCTCTATTTGCAGTGAGTAAAGAAGGGTTGGGTAAATCCTCATCAGCCTTTTTGGATTTACCAACAACAGTTTTGGTATAAACCTTGATAGACCGCTTTATCAGTTCAGCTAGGGAAATATCCATTTGATTCATGGCTTGTTCTGCGAGCGCGTTGGTTTCTTCATCTAGTTGCAATTGCTCAAGTGTCATGTTGTCTAAACTCCATTCTAGTTCTGGTTCTGGCTGTGGTTTGACTTCTGGCTCTGACTGTTTTTCCTTCCAGTCTTTACGGGCGCTATCTCCTATAGCATCCCATTCCTCCTCTGAGAAAGTGAGATATTTCAAAGTTATATGTCGGTAAGGTGGCACTTTACCTTTTCCCTTGTCTGTAAAGTACTGTAAAGGATGCTCTTGTTTCTCGGTATCAGGAAATATTTAAGCCAGCGGATTGGAAGCGGGTATCGATTGCACTAGCGATCGCCACCGGAAGACGTAGCGCTGAAATACATCAAGAAAATACCAAATTTGAATATGTTGACAAATGGCATGTCAACTTTGCAGGACAATTAAAAGTCAAAGGCGACGCAGAAGAATATTTTAATAAAAACCCCAGATCTAAAATTCCTGTGCTAATTGATGCTCAGCTAGTGGTAAAAGCTCATCAGTGGCTAAAAGATAATGGGAAGGTGGTTGATAGCCCCAAAGCGGTTAACCGACGCTACAGCGCCGATTTATCAGAGGCTATGAAAAATCTTAAAAATAACCTTAAAATCCAACACGAATTATTCTCTTATAAAGGGTTACGAACAATTTACGCTCAAGTTTGCAATGATGTTTTCAATAGTGCTGATAGTGATAACACGCTTTATTTAGCTCAAATTTTAGGGCATGGACGGGGTGAATTATTGCGTGGCGATGATTTAATTGATATGCTTACTCCCCAGTCCTACAACAGTGATTTTCGAGTGATTGATACTGATTGTGTAATCCCCAAATAGCAGCGATTCCCTCTGGCAATCCTAGAGGGGTTTGTTGTCATGTTCTGGGATGGAGTAAGAAGCGAATGTATAACTCAAGAGAATAATGAAAGAGATAACGCGCCGTCAATTTATTGCAACAACTACCCTAGCAACAGGCTTTGCCCTAGCAGTACAACCTGTTTCTGCCAAAGTCATCACCACCGATAGTAACGGATTGGTCGCGGGTGCGGTGAAAATTCCCGTTAAAGATGGGGAAATTCCGGCTTACAGAGCGATGCCTGCAACAAGTGGAAATTTTCCGATTGTCCTAGTAATTCAGGAAATCTTTGGTGTACATGAACACATTCAGGATGTCTGCCGTCGCTTTGCCAAGTTGGGGTATGTGGCAGTTGCACCCGAATTGTTTGTGCGTCAAGGTGATGTCTCGAAGTTAAGCAGTATAGAAGAGATTCGTCCGATAGTAGCTAAAGTACCAGATGCCCAAGTGCTGTCCGACCTCGATGCGACGGTAGCCTGGGCAGTAAAGTCAGCAAAGGGAAATAGTAATAAGTTAGGGATTACAGGCTTCTGCTGGGGTGGTCGTATTACTTGGCTGTATGCAGCACATAATCCTCAAGTTAAGGCAGGTGTAGCTTGGTACGGACGGCTGGTAGGCGATGTTACCGAATTAACACCCAAGCATCCCGTCGATATTGCTTCGGCGCTGAAAGTCCCTGTTCTCGGACTTTATGGCGGCAAGGATACGGGTATTCCTCTTAATACAGTGGAGCAAATGCGCGAGCGCCTGAAGCTAGGTAGTAGCAAATCGGAGATTATTGTTTACCCAGATGCACCCCATGCTTTTTTTGCCGATTATCGCCCTTCCTACCGCGAGCAAGACGCAAAACAAGGCTGGCAACGTCTTGTTGCATGGTTTAAGCAGCATGGGGTGTAATAAGTTTTCTAGATCCGGAGTGCGATCGCCATGAATCGCCCATTAAGTACCCATTTCGCTACAAGCGCCTTTAAGCAGGTTCTTTTCCCGATATTGTCAAATATATTGCGTTAGCAAAAGACAACCGATTTAGGCGATTTTCAGCCCAAGTTTGTGTCAGGCACTCCCCCCCCTATTTATAAGAAAAGCCAGGGTGCTTGACACTAAGTCGGAAATTTTACCATTTATATATAAGTACATATACTTAAT
>CAXTNZ010000223.1:0-11779 GCA_964245695.1 uncultured bacterium
TTGAGTATTTTAACTGATTGACAAAAGGCACTTTATTCTAACCTCTCACCGATGGTGCCTGCCGCAACCGCGCTTTTGGTAGATAATGCAATTCCAGATAGCTCTACCAGTTTGTTAGGGCAAATAGGGCTGGCATTGTTTGCACTCTTGTTGGGAAGGACAGCGTTTGCAATGTCCTCTGGTATTATTTCACTACGAATCGAAAGCGCCGCTAGTGGCGCGTTGCAGCCTGCAATTTGGGACAGACTGCTCTTATTAAGTCCGGCATTTTTTCGCGACTATTCCTCTGGTGATTTAGTAAACCGCACCTTGTCAGTGAACCAGATTCGTCAGATCCTGTCGGGGGGAACGCAACGCACTTTATTGAGCGCACTGTTTGCTTTACTGAATGGAGTGCTAATGTTTGTTTACAGCTGGCAACTTGCTTTAGTGGGGGTAGGTATAGCTCTCCTCACAACTATTGTCACCACTGTTGCAAGCTTGCTGGTAATACGTAAATTGCGACGACAGCAAGAACTAGAGGGCGAGATTAACGGGCTAACCGTACAATTAATTAACGGCTCCGCCAAGCTACGGGTAGCAATGGCAGAAGAACGTGCGTTTGCGGCTTGGGCAGAGCAGTACAGCAAGCGTTCCCGGCTCAAGGCTAGTTTCCAACTCATTAGAGACAATGTTTCTGTGTTTAATGAGGTACTGTCCCTAGTCACTTCGGCGCTGTTGTTTTGGTTTGCGACTGAATCTATTGGGATGGCTCAGGTAGAGGGGTTGACGGTGGGCAAGTTTTTGGCTTTTAATGCTGCATTGGGTATTTTTATTGGGGGAGTGAGCGACCTCAGTAATACTTTGACTGACATTTTGGCGATTGTGCCGTTGTGGGAACGGGCAAAGCCAATTTTACAAGCACAACCGGAGTACGATCCAAGCAAGGCTTCCCCTGGCGACTTGATGGGTCGCGTAGCTTTAGACCATGTTACCTTTCGCTACCGTGACGATGGATTGCCGATACTTAATGATATCAGTCTCTATGCAGATCCAAGAGAATTTGTAGCGATAGTGGGACCTTCGGGAAGTGGAAAGTCAACAATATTCCGGTTGTTGTTGGGGTTTGAGACTCCACCAAAAGGAACAGTATACTACGATAACTTTGACTTAGCTTCCCTGGATCTTCAGGCGGTACGAAGGCAGTTGGGGGTAGTGCTGCAAAATGGTCGCATTGGTACAGGCTCGATTTTTGAGAATATCACTGCCGGAGCCAATGTGTCGCACGCTCAAGCTCTATCGGCGGCGCGAATGGCGGGTTTTGCTGATGATATCGCCCTTCTTCCGATGGGAATGCATACAGTTATCAGTGAAGGTGGTACCAATCTTTCCGGGGGACAGCGACAGCGACTATTGATTGCTAGAGCGCTAGTCAATCAACCGAAAATTATCTTGATGGATGAGGCTACCAGTTCCTTGGATAACCGCACGCAAGCGATCGTCTCTGAAAGCTTAGAACAGTTGAATGCGACGAGGATAGTTATTGCTCACCGTCTCAGCACAATTCGCAATGCTGACCGAATTTACGTGATTGAAGCCGGTCGCGTGGTGCAGGTGGGTACATTTTCGGAGCTAGTTAACACCCAAGGGCTATTTGCTCAACTGGTAGCTAGACAAATGGAATAATATCAGGTTTGTCTACCGACGCCCTTCGCAGCGCGTTGTTTTTTGTTCTCTTGTGACGCGCGCGTCTGACTGTCTAAAGAAGAGTGCCATCAATAGTTCCGCTCATGTAGCCTGACTTAAAAAGCTAATTTTATGAATAGCTAAAAAACTAAATTTAGTATTTAATCAAGTAATTAAATAAGTTTAAGCTAAATAAAGTGCCTGAAAAAATGTATATATGTTGACAATTAGCATCGCCAGCCTCAGTGGGGGACAGGGGAAGACGACAACAGCCTTATTTCTAGGTCGGCTGCTTGCACGCTCCTGTCCCACATTAATGATTGACTCTGACCCGCAGCACAACCTGACCACCTATCTGGGGTTTGAACTAGAACCCAATCAACCCACCTTACTGGAATTTCTCAAAAAAACAGTTCCCGCCGAAGACAGCATATACCCAACCGCATATAACGAGAATTTATTTCTCATCCCCGCCGACGACCAACTCGATACCGTGCAGGACTACCTATCTAATAGCGGGGTGGGTGCAACCCTACTCAAACGTCGGTTAGAAGCTATTAGTAAAATCTTCCAAGTTTGTATAATCGATGCTCCACCGCAGCGATCGCAAATTTGTTTGACCGTCCTGGGGGCAGCAGATTTTTTGGTTATCCCAGCAGAAGCATCAGTAAAAGGTTATGGTTCCTTAATCAGAACCCTCGACTTACTTAACGGACTGAGAGATGTGGGAGCAACCGATGCCGAAGTATTAGGTGTCCTACCCTTCCGCGATCGCTGGTTTGGAAACACCCAAGCGCAAGAAAGTCGGGCATCTGTTGATGGGATGCGCTCTGAAGTTGGCGAACAACTAGTTCTACCATCTATCAGAGAATCGGAACGTTTCAAACAAGCAATCAACAAACGTATAACCCTCAGCGAGTTGGGATATCAAGACTTAGAATATCCGTTTGAAATCTTAATCGAGAAAATTAGCACACATTGGAATAAATAAACAATGGATGATAATATACTTAACCAACTCCGCAACAAACGCAACCGCCGAACTGTTGAACCAAGAATTGATGCGCTCGTTCAGCAAGGATCTCAATCAGTACCAGAACTTGAACTTGAAGAAGCACCAACACAACCTACCCCAGTAGAGTCAGTAGAAAATTCAACTACAACTAATGGTGCTGATACTATTGCTGCACTAATCGCCGAACTCGAACAATACCCAGAAACCAAGCGGCACTCGGCGATTGTTTTAGAAAAAGACCTCGACCAAAAACTGACACAATTTTGCCGCATACGGGGAATTACAGTTGAAACCTTCCTAGAAGCAGCTTGGACAGTGGCTAGTGAAGATAATACGTTACGTGAGAAAATTACCACAGATGCCAAACGTAGGTACGACCAGCGCAAGCGGGTTGGTCAACTTAAAAGGTTGATAACGATGCTAAGTAACTCGTCGAAGTAAAACGGAGCGACAACCGATTGGGTCGAGATGCATCTATATATATGTACGCCACACCGTTGAACGGAACGACGAACAAACACCCCCATGCGATCGCCCGCAATCAAAATAGCTCTATAAAATGCAGAACAAGAACGCTCTCGGTATCGTATATCGTGCCCGTGGATCTAATAAACAAGGTTCTGCATTTCTTCTTAGGAGAAGTCCCTTATCATGACATTATCGCGAACGTCTGCGTCGGGTATTATGCAAAATGAATCAGAAAGGGGTGAAATTGTCAAGCTCTCGTTGGAGGCTTGTTTGGATGCGCCGGTGGTGCGGTATTTTTCCCAACCGCTACACTCAGATCCGGATGTGTTGGCTCAACTTTTGGCGGATAAGCGAAATCCGAATACTAGAAGGGCGTATGAGAAAGATATTAAAGACTTTTTTTTGAAGATGACTTCTGTGTTACCCAACCGGGATAGTGTGTTGGAGTTTTTACACCTGACGCGGGAGCAGGCTGTGCATGTGGTGTTGAAATATAAGGCGCTGTTAATTCAAAGTGGGGTGCGGGAAGCTACTGTGAATCGGCGTTTGGCTGCTATTAAATCGCTCTCTAAAATGGGGAGAAAGTTGGGTGTTTGTAACTATTCTTTGGAAGATGTGGAGTCTGAGAAAGTAAAAGCTTACCGGGATACTAGGGGTGTTGATAGTAAAACAATAGCTAAAGTTATTGGAGGTGTTGATAGGGAAACTTTGATTGGTAAGCGCAATTATGCCATTTTTCTGGTGCTGTGGGGGTTGGCTTTAAGAAGGAATGAGGTGTGTCAGTTAAATGTGAGTGATTTTGATTTTTATGGGCGCAAGTTGAGGATTTTGGGTAAGGGTCAGGGGACGAATGAAGAGTATATTGATATGTCGAAGGACGTTGCTAATTCTATTGCTATTTGGTTGATTGCGAGGGGGGATAATAATGATAATTTACCGATTTTTACGGCGTTGGATTTCCATAACTCTGGGCATAGGTTGACGGGGGATGCTATACATAAAATAGTGGCGCGGGCGTTTAAGGCGGCGGGTGTGAAAAAGCCGATGTCACCGCATAGGGTGAGGCATAGCGCGATTACGGCGGCGTTGGATGCGACGGATGGAAATATTAGGAAGGTGCAGAAGTTAAGTCGGCACGCTGACCCCAGGACGTTGATGATTTATGATGATAATCGAAATAGAGACTCCTTGGAGATGTCTGATTTGTTGACTGGTATGTTGAAAAAGGATAGTTAAATAAAAATCAAAGATAGTCGCTATTATAATGCTAGATTTTTTGGGGATGCAGGTACAGCCTGCCACCAGGGTAAGGATATGATTGACCACGACCGTTTGTTTAAGGAATTAATATCTACATTTTTTGTGGAGTTTCTCGATTTATTTTTACCGCAAGTGGTAAGTCAAATCGATAGGAATTCTATTCAGTTTTTACCCCAGGAAGTATTTAATGATGTCACTTCTGGGGAGAAGAAAGAAATCGATTTGCTGGCACAGGTGCGTTACCAACAGCAAGAAACTTGCTTTTTAATTCACGTTGAAAATCAGTCTTATACTGAGTCGGCGTTTGCCAAGCGGATGTTTAAATATTTTGCGCGGTTGTACGAAAAGTACGATTTAGCTATTTATCCAGTTGTTGTGTTTTCGTTTGATGAACCACTACGTCCAGAACCTCAAATTCATCGCGTTACGTTTCCTGATTTAAATGTGTTGGAATTCCAGTTTGCCGCAATTCAATTAAATCGCTTAAGTTGGCGGGATTTTTTACAGCAGCAAAATCCTGTAGCGGCGGCATTAATGGCGAAAATGAATATCCCCACAAGCGATCGCCCGCAAGTTAAAGCGGAATGTTTGCGGTTGTTGACTACGTTTAAATTAGAAGGAGCGCGGATGCAGTTGATTTCGGGGTTTGTTGATACGTATTTGAAGCTAGATGCAGCAGAAGAACAAGCCTTTAAAGCGGCAGTCGATACAATGGGATTGGATGAACGGGAGGAAGTTATGGAAATCGTCACCAGTTGGGAACAAAGAGCCATCGAACGGGTAGCGGTGAATTTACTGCGGGAAGGCATGGCTATTGAAGCGATTGCACGAGTCACGGGGTTATCGGTGGAACAGGTGCTTTCATTACAGGCACAGCTTGCTGAAACTATTGCTGTACAGGGATTACAGCCTTAGCAGACAATTTTCCCGTGCACGGTGATGCCATAAAGCACCAGCGCTCACCAACACCCACCATCGCTTCGGGTGGTTTGCTCCCTCTCGCATCGGTCACGACTACCGTGGGTGAAAAATGCTGTCCAATATAGATATTGCAATTGTGCTTTGAACCAACCATGACTGAAGTAAAACCTACTCGTACAGCCCGACGTGGAAGAATATTCCCTTCAATCCAGTGGACAGAGGAACAAAAAGCGCAGCGTGAAGCCGAACGCGAAGCTTTTTACCAACGTTGTAAACCAATATTTGATAAAGTTAAATCGGAATTGATTGAGACTCACTACAACTGGTATGTTGCGGTTGAACCCGATAGTGGAGAGTATTTCGTCGATAAAAATTTAGAAGTGGTTTGGCAACAGTGTCGTGAAAAGCATCCTGGTAAAATACACCATACTTTCCGAATTAATGAATCTGGGGCTTGCGGCACGATATGATAGACGGTTTTTTTGGTGATGAGGATGCGCTACTTTTTGAGATTAATTTAATAACATCCGATGGATTAGAATTACCAGTTGATGCAATGTTGGATACGGGTTTTTCATACTGGTTGGCAATTAATGACCAAGATTTAGACGCGCTTGGTTGGACTTATTTTGACCAACAAATCATGCGGACTGCACGGGGAGATGTAAGATTTGACATCTACGCAGGTAAGGTACGAATTGATGGTAGTGAGTTCGACATTCCCGTTCACGTTGGTAAAGATTTAAGTGAAGTTTTACTCGGTCGTCAATGGCTAACTACTCGACGGTTGGTTGTTGATATGCCATCGGGTGAATTAACTTTGGGATAAATCAATACTTGGAAATAATCAAAAGTATAATTTATTTTATACACCAATAAATTAAACTTTTTTCAACAATTCTGCCCGACAGCACCCCCACCATTTATCCTTCAAAATCGAGCTTGCTACCGTTAAAATGGTTGTAAATCTTGACTGCCTCAAACCAACTAGGTAGCGTCACCTCAACTTCTTCTAATTCGTTCCCATTGCTATCCACCAAACCATGTACAATCTGTACTCTTGGTAATGGTGTTTCACCATTTGCAGAAAACTTTTTAATTTGAATCGTGCCAGCCTTACGTGCTTCAAATGTGCCTTCCACGGTGCTTTCATTGGTAAAATAATGATTGATGCCAATAAAATATTCTTTTGCTTTTCTGGTATCTGTCAGGTGCATTGAGAAAAACTTCATAGCTGACTCTTTACAAGATGCTATTTTTTTGAGATTGGTAAATTCATCAATAACTAGCTGTTGCTTTTGTTTTGGTACTTCTTTAATTCTCGCTAACCAACGCTCACAAGCATCTTCTAAAGCCTGTCCTATTTCGGATTCGGATTCTGCTTTAATTTGTGCATCTAATAATTGCCACACTTGCCAATTCTCACCAGTAGCGTGACGGTCGATAAGCTGGGAAATTGGAGCATCAAAGCAATATTTACGGATGATTGCTATACAGCCTGCTGTGTTGGTTTTACCGCTACCTTGGGAACCAATTAACCACAAAGGTTTATTATTTTTTATAATTGTGTACAGCCAACCATCCTCCCATTGTTTTAATGCTTCTAATAGTTGATTGACCCTTTCTTGAATGTTAGTTTCCTGGTTATCCGATGTTTCCCAATCATTACCGGACTTTTTACCTAGTATCTTTTGGGTATCTGCTTCTGCCTTGTACTTATCTTTCAAGTTAAGAGCGATTTGCTTATCCATCTGGGAATCGGCTAAATCAAACTGTTTGAGAGTAGATGTGTGGGTTTTATCCTGTATAAGAGAGGAGCGCTTTAACTTATTTTGCATCGCTTCAATGGATATAAAACCATGCTTTACTTTTTGTTTATCCCATGTTTGATTAGTTTGAAGCGTCTTAAATTCTCTCTCATTTTGACTCGAAACTGTGGTTAATTTAATACAAGTTTTATAAGCTTCTAACTCGTAGTGTGCTGATAGTTCGTCTATTTCTGCCTTTTTAGTCCAGCTTAAGTAAGCGATTCCAGAAGCTACAGTCGCAACTAAAAACCAAATTGCACTCTTATTACTAGCAGGGATGTGACGAATGCTAAATGATGATTCTGGTAATGGTGTAGATGATTCAAATTGCTTTTGTGACCATACTTCTTTGAGCAATTTATGCTCGTAATCGCAATATCTTTTATCTAAGCTTTCTTGGCTTAGTTGACTAAATTCTTCACCGTACCGAGGTGGTAAGTTGGCAGTTTTCGGGCAGAATTTAATTGCTACTAAGTCATATGGTCTCTGAGACTGGCTTAAATACATCGCACTTGATAAAGCAATTGTTACCCCGATAACTGTTAACCCTGAGTAGACTTTCATCTTCTTTTTGAGTCAATAATCGTGTAGATACCAGCTAAAGCGAGTAAACCACCTACAATAATAAATCCATTTTGCTTGTCTTCTGGTAGCTTATTGAAAGCTGTAACGGTATCCTGCAATTGGTTGTAGGTTTGTTTTGATGAGTTAACAATGTTCAAAAAACTACCCAAGGCACTCCATATTACAAATGCAGTTACTAAGGTTGAAAATCCAAATTTGATAAGTTTGCCCATATTGTCAGCTGACCATTGTCCATCTTTGCGATTAATATTTATTTCATCAAATACTTCTCTATTGGTTATTTGATTGATTAGGAGGATTGATGCTATTGCTAATGCTATTCCCTGAGTACCACTTGTAATAATCAAAAATCGGGCTAAACTATAGGAGGTAATTCCCCAAAAGCTTGTTTCTAATCCCTTTAAAATACTTCGATTTTTGCTTAGTTTTCGGTTGAGATTATCCTTGTAAGCTTTGATAGCTTCAATTTCATCGGGAGTAAATGCAGTATCTTCTTGGATTGGATAATTTGATTCTTGGCTGGTATCCTCTCCTAATTCCAAATCGGGCATAATAAAAATACCAGAATGTGTTTTGATTTTTTACCTCCAGTTAAAATTATGTCTGGAGGTGTTTTAATTAACTGAAAATATCTCTAATATTGTTCCAAAGCTTAACTACTGGATTTGTTGAGTAATGCTTTTTGGGAATCAGGCTTAAATCGCTGTCTGAGCCATTCTCTAGTAGGTGCTGAATCTTCTTATTCTCGTAGTCCGCATCTGCCTTCATTTGTGCTAGGAATGGCTTATTACTGATAGAGTCAAGGCTAGCTTTGGCGTTAACTGTAGCCATTTGAGTATCTATCCAAGCCTGTAATTCGATAACGTCCAGCGCATCATCGTGACGTTGGTTCTCGGCTTCGAGCTTGGCAAATAAACTAGCTTTGTATTCTGAAATCAGGTTGTTGTAACGGCTGTTTTCTAGGGTTACATCACTTGCGGCTTTATCAATTGAAGCAGCACCTTTACCACCACTTTTATAAATATCTGCTAGGGCTGTGTTGTATTCGGTTGTGCCTTCGATATAAGCTTTAAGATTCTCGCGGATAAGTGGCATAGACGTAGCTAGTCTCTCCCCCAGCTTACCCATATCGCCAATCTGTTTAAGGGCTTTTTCGTCTCCGTTTACGGCTTTGATAATCAAAGCATTGTTGATGTCAAACTTTTGATTTGTAGCTTTGGTTATTTGTTTACCGTAGCCTGATACATGGTCACGAACTTTGGCTTTGTTTTTCATAATTAATCCTTGCAATGTCCTTTACAGATGAAACCCTGCTCGACTAACCTTTGTCGTTGCTGGCTGGGGGTCAAGGGTCGGAAACTCCACAACAATTGAATCAATAGGGGTAAAAAACACAGCCCCAATATCAATAAATAAAGTTTATGCTCCCTTGATTTTGAGATGTGAGAGGATTGTAGCTTTTGTTCTTTTGAGGTTTGACTGGCTCACCTCCAATGCCGACTTTATTTCACCCAAGCCATCAGCAAACTTTTGATTGAGTTGCCTTTCTCGGTATGCAAAATGATTCTTTAAATCTTTATGGGTATCTTCAATGGATTGTTCTAAAGAATCATAGTGATGGTCGGCATACGATTTAATTGCTGAAGTAACTTCTCGAATAAATTCTGCATAATCTGTGAATGTATCCTCAACCGTTGATGCTAAATTATCAACTTCTACTTCGGATAGTTCAATCCCTAAAACTGATGCTTGGGTTGTGATTAAATCTTGCTTCTGTTCGGTACTAAATACTATGGATGATGCTTCTACTACTTCACCGCTCTCCTGACTCAGTATTTCATCAACTCCATCTAATTCAGCTTGTGTTGCTGACACTGGCTGAATTGGACTTTGAACAGGTTTTATTTCCTCTTCTTTAGTTTGGAAAGTAGTCATTTCATTTTCTTGGTTAGCGGTAGCTAATGAAGAGAGAAAACTATCGACTACTGCCGTCAATTCTTTGTCCGTCGGGTTTTCTAGGTCTACTACTAATTTTTGATATACTGCAACAATTTCTGATTGCGATACACTTACTCCACGACGGGATAAGCGTGATTGGATTCTTTTTAAATATTTAGCCATTGGGTTTTCCTGTTAATTCTCTAGTGATTTGCTTGCTTGATAGCTTTGCTTTGTAAATCAATGCGGCAAGAATTATTGGTTGCAATTTGTCGGCAGGATAAAATTTTGATTTCCTGAACCCACCCAAGGGACGAAACCAGCGACTAATGGTTGAAGGGTGAATTCTTACACCTTGTTGGTTGAGTAATTGAGTCAAGAATTCTCCCTGGATTAATTCTTTGGAACCGATTAATTTTTGTGCGTTGGTGTAAGCAGCCAGAATCCCGTGGGATAAATTTGCATGGGGCAGCACCCGTTTGAACTCGCCAACCCATTTGAGGTTTTCAGTCGTAAGCGCTAACCCTTGTTGTGCAAAGGATTTTTTTACTCTCCACCACTGCACGTCGCTGATTCGCCTACCCAGTACGGACTCGTAGAAGAAGCGAACTTCTGCCGATTTCATCTTTGTGAATTGCCTGAGACACAGCTTGATTATATCCACTATAGCCGTCAATGGATATAGACGACGTGTTTTTTTTGAGGGAATATGCTTGGGGAATTGCAATGCTTCTTCACCGAGAAGACTGGGTAGTAATGGCTAAAATTGAGCTTCGACTGAAAATTGAAGAGTCAGTGCGAGACGAGTTCAAGGCAGCGTGTGCTTTGAACAGAAAGACTATGAGCGAAATAATTGAAGAGTATATGAAAAGCTATGTTGAAAAAACTAATCAGCAGAGAAAGCAAAAGGAGTGATATTTTATACTTTTAAAAAGTGGCATTACCGTATTGAAATTTTGCATAGCAAGTAATACTTCTTTTGCTAAAGAAACGTTGCACTTTATATTCTGGTAATTCAGGCTTGTGTATTTGAGGTGCATGAATTTCACACGAAGCGAAGTGCTCGCGCATCCTTTATTTATTTGCAACTGTTAAATTTTTCAAATTACTGCACTACTTGTGCAGCAAGCATTTCTGAAATATTACACTATGCAACTTTACCGTTTAGACCCCACAAATTCTCTTCTTTTAGGTCTCTATTATATAAACACCCGTGAGTAGCAATGGAACAGGAATGTACGCGCTTGCCCAAGATACATACTGTACTTGAGTTTGAGCCGTCGCCCGAAATTTTGTTTTTTCCTGTGATAAGAATGTTTATCACCGGAAAAATAGCCTCAAAGCTTGAATAAATGGTGAGAATGAGCGATTAAAGAAGGTAAAAATTTTATTATTATCACAGGAATCAGTCGGAGCGCGTACATTTTGGTTCCAATGCTACAAAAGGGCGAAAGCTGTTCCGAAAGCTCAAGTTCGCTTCATTGCTGAATTGACTTACCCAAACAAGAGCGTTTTTTGACTTCGCCAACAGTATCCACTGCTCATTTGACCCCGGTAGCAACAATTTTCACTTACCCACCACTCAAGTGCTTCTGGGATGCCCGCCTGCGCGCTGCCAGCGCGGCTGAAAATCTTTCTTTCAGCCGCTCTGCCTGATCTTCAGCGTGGGAATTAGCACCTTCCTGCCGGGCTTGGCGCTGTAACGGAGCCGAGATGGCAATCCTCTCCTGCTCGTAAGTGCGTAGAGCAACGCCGAGTTGTTCGCCATCATCTAGATCAGTACGGGCTAGAACCTTAGCCAAGGCTACCACATCCTGTATGGCCATAGTTGTGCCCAATCCCAACGATGGCCGTATCGGGTGGGCCGCATCACCCAGCAGGGTCACACGTCTCAAGTCCCCCCACTGCGGCACTGGTTCCCTGTCGAAGACACCAGTTTCGATGATGGCAGATGGCTCAGTGGCCCGAATCACACGTTCAACCAGAGGGGGCCATTGCTCGAATATCTGGAGTACCGATAAGAGCGCTGATGAACTTTTTTCCTGATTCAAACGTAGGGCTGTGCCATCGGTGAGAGGTTAGAATAAAGTGCCTTTTGTCAATCAGTTAAAATACTCAA
>CAXTNZ010000224.1:0-11761 GCA_964245695.1 uncultured bacterium
GGGGAGATGGGGGGAGATGGGGGAGAAATTCCCCCTAGTCCCTAGTCCCTAGTCCCTAGTCCTTAGTAGTAGTTACCTACTTTGCGATGGCGAACGGCTGTAAGTCCTTCGGGTTTGGAAACGCGACCGTTTTCGACAGTGCAGTAGAGAATCCAGTGGTCGCTGCATTCCATGCTGCTGACAACTTCACATTCCATGTATGCTAAAGCATCTGTAAGAATGGGGGAACCGTTTTTCGCGTTTTGGGTTTTCACGCCGGCAAATCGGTCAGCACCGGGAGGTAGACGCTTGAGGAAGTGCTTCTTCAGGTCTTGATAATTTCCTTCTTCGAGAGCATTGAGGACGAAGCGATCGCCTACCTGCAACAATGATTCCATTGCTCTATCTTTGGCAACCGCAATTGTAAATCCTAATGGTTGCAAACTCGCTTGCGCTACCCAAGATGCCAACATAGCACTGCTGACATCACCTTTTTTGCTGGTGAGGATATACAAGCCACTGCTAATCCGACCTAGGGCTTTTTCCATGTTGACATCAAGAGACTTTATCTGCTTGATGTTGCGTTCGCGCATCAACAATTGTCCTAAGTCTGTACCCGCTTCTTCACACAATTGGTATGTAGCTGCGGTGGGTTCACCTTTAATCCGAATTGCAGGGAAGGCTTCTTTGACACTCAAATCGATGAATTTTCTCCGGAGGGTATCAATCGGTTCGTCATCCCCACCGTAAGATTCAAATAGTCCGACTTGTTGCTTATTGTTGGCGACAACTAAAAGCGAATTAATCGCCGCTTGAGCCGCAACCGCAGCAGTTGGAGGCATTCCGATAATGATACCAGCTGCTCGACCTGCCAGTTCTTGGATTTCTTGGATTTCCGCACTGGTTAAATCCATCATTTCGACGGCTACCCCAGTTTTTTGGATTCCTTCAGAAATCGACATGGCGAGGCGATCGCTATAGCCGTAGTCGGAAACGTAAAATAAAGCTACAGTTGTTTGCGCTTCCGCTTGTGTTTGGCTCCAACTTTGGTAGCGTTCTGTGAGAAAATCAAGGTTGTGGTGTAGTAGGGGTCCGTGTCCGTTGGCGATGATGTTGATTTTCCCCAAGTCGCCCATTCTCTTCATTGCATTCAGCAAAGAGCGGGCATTAGGACCCATTAAGCAATCGTAGTAAAATCGAAAGTCAGCTTCTATTGCTTCTAAGTCTTCGTCAAAGGTACGTTCGTCGCAAAAGTGCATCCCAAAAGCATCACAGGTGAAGAGAGTTTGGGTTTTGCGATCAAAGCTGAATATTGTATCGGGCCAGTGCAAGTTAGGCGCACTAACGAATTCTATGACGTGTCCGTTACCTAAGTCAACGCGATCGCCACTTTTGACAATCCGCTTGGAAAAAGGATCGTGTACCAAGCCTTCGAGAAATTGTAAGGCAATTTTTGAACCCAAGACTGTTGCTCTTGGCGCTAATTGCAAAACTTCTTCCACCAAGCCGCTGTGGTCTGGCTCTGTGTGGCTGATGATGATATAATCAATTGCCTTCGGGTTGATTAAACCTTTAAGCGTGTCTAAATACAGTTGCTCAAACTTCCGGTGGGAAGTATCAACTAAAGCGGTTTGCTGACCGCGAATGAGATATGAGTTGTAGGTTGTACCGTTTTGCAAACCGAATTCGATGTCGAAGCGATCGCGGTCCCAATCAAGAGAACGAATCGCTGTCGTATCCGGGGCAATTTCTACAGTTTGTATTGTTAGCCGCTTTTGGGCATTTTCTGCGATCGCTATCATTATTCGTCTCCGAGCGCAAATATCAGTATTTTTCTCTGTTTTTATTTTGCCTGTAAATTTTTTTTAAAGTTGTCATAAAAAGCATAAACTCGGAAATTATAAAAGTAGCAAATATTGCTTTTTTTAAGCATACTTTTTTACGGTAATAGTTTCATAACAAAACGCATAAATTCCTCAAGCTAATTTGTATCGAATATTTCGCTTATCTTGCATGTTTATTAACTGGTAAATTGTTAGATAAAGCATAAATTATCAAATACCGATTGTAACCAATGTTTCAATTCTTAGGCGTAAATATTTACTATGAAATTGTAAGATAAACAATAAATTGGGAAAATAAAATTGTAAATTACAGCAGAAATTATGCAATTACTGTATCTAAGCATACGAGCGGGAATAAACCGAGATATTGTGGGTGTTTCATCAATTTGGTTGAGCGATTATACATTTAATTTACATACAATAGTGATTCTAAGACTTTTGCCGATATTGAGTTAGAGATTTTTGAATGTTAAAAATTATAAAGTTTTTTAATTGCTTCTTATACCCCTCTAATCAGAATGAATAACGATTTAGTTCTTTTTCTTATCAGTATTAGTGTACTTGTGCTGTATCTCGTGTTCTCAGCGCTGACTGAGATGGGGACTAAGCTACCTTGGAAAAAATAGCGCTCCTCAGTTTTTAGATTTAGGCGATCGCTTTTTAGCGGCTCAAAAAACCCTTACCACCGAGGATTAGCCATAATTAACGCCTCTGCCGCAGAACTATCTAATGGACGCGAGAAAAAATATCCCTGTCCGTATTCACATTTCAACTTTCTCATAAGTGCTAATTGCTCTTGAGTCTCCACCCCTTCGGCAGTCACATCCATACCTAGTTTGTCTGCCAGCGTGACAATTATCTCAATAATTTCTAAATTCCTGTTATTAGCGTCCATCGGGCTGACGAAGGAACGGTCAATTTTCAACACATTAATCGGAAAGCTAGAAAGACGAGCTAATGAGGAATAGCCCGTACCAAAGTCATCAATTGATAACTCAATGCCCATCGCTCGAAGTTGTGAGAGCATTGAACTAAGCTGATATAATTTTTCTACGTTTTATTGACAGATTCTAAAGGCTCTCCCACTAAAACTAAATTAGAGCAATAGTTAATAGCTGCATAAGAAGCATATTCTATATCTCCAGTTTCCATTAATACTTTAAGCGTTTCCTGCAAAGATTCTAAAGTGTTAGGTTTATGTTCTTTCCAGAGTCTGATAAAACAGTTAAACAGTAAGTTAACCTTACCTTCTATTTCTGAACTATCAAATTGCTTCAATATTTTTGCGGTAAAAGCTAAATAGCCTCTGTGTACCAGGTGCGAGTGCGAGGAGCAAAGGTGGCGCTAACTCGAATTAACTTGATGCGATTACCTTGGTTATCAGTGGTCTAGATATGGTAATTGCCACCGATTGATTAGTCAATTACTTGGTTTACTACTAAACTATGACTTACGCACTGTACAAATTGAACATCATCTGTTTTAACGCGATTCGGTCGTTTTCAAGAAAATTCTTACAGCAGTTTGCAGGTAATTAAACTATACCCTGACCTCTCTCCAAACCTCTCTCCTATGAGGAGAGAGGCTTTGAGTCTTACTCCCCTTCCCTTGTAGGGAAGGGGCTGGGGGTTAGGTTTCATGGTTGTGGTTTATTTAGCTGAAAATCGCTGTAAATCGAGTTTGTTGATTTCCTGAAAATTTGGCTTGCTCATAACTGCCTTTGCGTTGCTCAACCGCGAAGTGCATCCCCCGACTGAACATCAAACCAGTGGACATTCTGCGACGGCAGAGCTAGTGTAATTTCGGCATCATTCCAATTTTGGTCTGTAGGTAACAAAGCACGTAAAGTTGGCGATTCTGCCTGAGAACTGGCAACACGCACGCTGACCAAATTGTGCATACCTAAGTTTTCCACTAGATAAACTCGACCTTGAATTATCTGTGTATCTTCTGGTCGGGCAATACGGACGTTTTCTGGACGGATACCGAGGACAATTTGCGGTGGGACTGTTGGTATATCTGGTAAATTCACGCGGAAATTGCCTAATTTGGCGTAACATTCTTGACAAGGCAATGTCAGCAAATTCATTTGCGGACTGCCAACAAATCCAGCCACAAATAAGTTAGCGGGATGGTTATAGATGCGTTCTGGCGGGTCGAGTTGCTGCACGTAACCGTTGTTTAAAACTGCCACTTTCGTGGAAAGCGTCATTGCTTCTGTTTGGTCGTGAGTAACATAAACTACCGGGGCTTTTTGAGTAGAAAATATTTGCTTGATATCTGCGCGGACTCTTTCGCGGAGTAGCGCATCCAAATTACTCAGGGGTTCATCTAATAAATACGCTTGAGCGCGACGCACTAACGCTCGTCCGACTGCAACTCTTTGGCGTTGTCCCCCTGATAATTGACCGGGTTTGCGCTGTAATAATTCTTCTAATCCTAAAAGTTGGGATACTTCTGTGACTCGTTGTTGAATTTCGGCGCGAGGTGTTTTTTTCAGCTTTAGTCCAGAAGCAAGGTTTTCAAAGACGGTCATGTGGGGATAAAGCGCATAGCTTTGAAACACCATTGCCATATTGCGATCGCCTGGTCGCTTAAACGTGATATCCTCACTTCCAAGAAATATTCGACCCTCGGTAGGTTCTTCTAACCCAGCAATCATCCGCAGCGTCGTAGATTTACCACAACCACTTGGACCAAGTAAAGTCAGAAATTCATCGTCATCTACAGTTAAACTAACGTCTTTAACCGGAATAACTTTGGAAGTATAGGTCTTATTTAAGTTTTTTAGTTGCAGTTTAGCCATTTTATTAGAAAGTCAGAAGTCAGGAGTTACGAGTTGTAGAGACGCGATTAATCGCGTCTGTACGGGAATTAGGAGTCAGGAGGGACGGGGTAAAGAGCGTCGGTAAAAAGGCGCGGAGTCAGTTGGCAATTCTCGTGTGTCCTGTCTTTTGTCTCCCGTCTCCTTATCCTTTAACAGCGCCAGCCGTTAGACCTTGAATAATCTTGCGCTGGAAGAACAAAACGAGTAATACTAAAGGCAATGTTCCAATAATAGTCGCTGCGGCAATTGGACCATAGGGAATTTCAAATTGCGTTGCACCGCCTAATTGCGCCGCAGCTACGGGAATTGTTTTCATTTCTTCACGAGTAATAAAAGTGAGGGCGAAGATAAACTCATTCCAAGCAAATATAAAGGTGAGAATTCCAGTTGTCACTAAAGCGGGAATTGTCATCGGTAGTAAAATTTGGGTTAGCATTTGCAAAGTGTTATAACCATCTATCCTTGCAGAATCTTCTAATTCTTTTGGTAATTGTTCAAAAAAGCTGCGTAATACTAGAATTGTCAAGGGTAAATTAATTGCGGTGTAGGGAATAATCAGCGCTAAATAGTTGTTACCCAAATGCAGCTTTTGAATAATTTCTAACAGTCCCAAAAATAACAAAATTCCCGGAAATAAAGTGACGATAAGAATACCTGCAAGGATGAATTTTCCACCCCAAGGGCGTAACCTTGCCAACGCGTAAGCAGCGGGTGCGCCCAAGGCTAAAGATAAAGCTGTGGAAACAATCGACACGAAGGCGCTATTTAAGATGTAGCGCCAAAACGGACGGCGAGTGAATAATTCTGTGTAGTGATTAAGTGTGATACGAGTAGGAAAATAAACGGTGGGAACTTTGGCAATATCTTGATTCACCTTAAATGAGGTCAATAATTGCCACATTACTGGCGCTAAACAGAAAATTACCACGCAGGCGATCGCTATCCAAAGTAAGATGTTTTTCCCCGGATTCTTTACCTTGGTTGGTTTTGAATTCTTGCTAAATTCTTCGGTAATTACAGCCATATCAATTTAGGATTTTTAACCGCAGATGGACGCTGATGGACGGAGATAATTAATAATTCTCTAAATATTATCCGCGTTTATCCGCTACAGGGTGCGGTTGTAATTTGTTGAGTAAGAAAAGTGCGATCGCTACCATGACAATCAATAATAAAAATGTTACTACCACCAATGCTGCCCCATAACCAAAATCCAAGTAGCGCATGATGGTAGAGTAAATATACAACGATACGACTTCCGTTGCACCGCCAGGACCACCCCCAGTCATCACCGCAATCAAATCGAAAACTCCAAAAGCTTGAGCAAAGCGAAATAACGTAGCGATGAGAATTTGCGGTATCAGCAGTGGTAGCGTAATTTGCCGAAAGCTTTGCCAAGGTGTCGCACCATCTATTGCATGAGCCTCGTACAAGTCTGCGGAAATCGATTGTAAACTAGCTAAGAGTAGAATACTGATAAAAGGCGTAGTTTTCCAAATATCAGCAAATATCACAGCTATCATCGCCAGTGTTGGTTCTCCCAACCAGTTTATATCAGCTTGAATTAAATTCAGTCGCCGCAGAATATCATTGACAATGCCAAATTGGTCGTTAAAAATCCAAGCCCAAGCTAAACCAATCAGAGCGGTAGGCAAAGCCCAAGGTAAAATAGCGATCGTCCGCACTACACCCCGTCCGAAAAAACGCTGGTTCAGAACCAAAGCAATACCCATTCCTAGAAGTAGCTCTAGAAACACAGTTACTGTGGTAAATACTGTTGTAGTCCAGAAACTTTGCCAGAAACGACCATCCCCCGCCATTCGTGCGTAATTGTCAAAGCCAGAAAAAACAGGTTGCAGTTTCGTTCCTAAATTCTCAGTAAACAAACTTAACCAAAAAGCACGAGCGATCGGATAGCCGAAAATAAACAATAGCATTAGCAACGCAGGCAGTAATAAAATTAATGCCGTGCGTTGTTCCCTACCTCGAATTGTTTGCATATTTGTCATTAGTTAAGAGTCAATACTCAATGGTCAATAGTCAATAGTTAATAGTTTTCCCCTGTCCTCTTTTTTGTCTCCTTCGCTGTCTAGCTTTCTTATAGTCAATAGTCAACAGTCATTAGTTTTCCCCTGTCTTTTTCTCCCCCTCCCTCTATTTCCCACTTCCTAACAATCTCCGCGTTTCATTAGCAGCTGCTTTCATCGCGCTTTCTGGAGTCATGCGATTTGTCAAGGCTGCGCTTAAGTAACGTTGTAAAATATCTGAGGCTGGGGCATATTGGGCTATGGGTGGACGCAAAACTGCTTTATCGACTATTTTCAGTAGTTGGGGGTAGTGGGGATATTTGGCAACAATTTCTGGGTCTGTAAATAATGAGCGTCGGCTGGGTACAAAACCCGCATTTAAAATAAATCGACGCTGTGCTTCTTCACTTGTAAAATATTGAATTGCTTTCCAAGCTTCTTCCGGATGTCTGGATGATTTGGCAATTCCCAAACCCCAACCGCCTAAACAAGCTGCCCCACTTTTCGGGTCAATACCAACCATTGATTTAATTCCTATTTTGCCTTTAATTGGCGAATCTTTAGCATTTGCTAAGGGCCAAACATAAGGCCAACTGCGTAAAAATGCCGCTTGACCACTTTGGAAGATGCGTCTTGTATCTTCCTCGATGTATGTTGTGACTCCCGGAGGAGAAACACCTTCTTGGGTCGTGTCTTTGAGAAAGGCGATCGCTTTTAATGTTTCTGGTCTATCCAGTCCAACTTCTGAGGTATTCGGATTTACCCAAAATCCTCCAAAGCCTTCCAGGACTTCGACAAACATCGCCGCAGCACCTTCGTATTGGCGACCTTGCCAAAGATAACCCCAGTTAACCTTTCCTTGTTTTTTCAAATCTTGAGATATTTTCAGCAAATCTGCAAAGGTTTCTGGTGGCTGAAATCCCGCTTGCTTCAGCAAGTCTTGCCGATAGTAAAGTACTCCCACATCGCTTCGCATGGGAATTTTATATAACTTGCCCTCGATACGTCCTGCTTCTACATCTTTGGGCGAAAATGCGGCTAACTCTTGTGGTGTTATGCGATCGCTCAAATCTCGCAACCATCCAGCTGCTGCAAATTTCGGTGTCCAAATGACATCCATATTCACTATGTCATAAGGAGAATCACCCAAGATAAAAGCAGAAGTATAAAGGTCTTCGAGCAAATTTGTCGCATTCGGTCCTTCAATAACATTGATCCGAATCCCTGGATTTTTGTCTTCAAAGTCTTTGACTATGCCAATTTTCCAAGGTTGGGCATCAGGTGCAGTCATCAACAAATTCAGGACTACTGGTTGCTGCGATAAAACTTGCTGGATGGAAATTAGGATGATGCCGAATAAAACAGCAAAAAATATTCTGCCGCGCGACTTGAGTTTTTGTAATATTTTTTGCTTCCCTTTATGTAGCTTCATGTAAAACATTGTTAGCTAAACAACACAAGCACGCAATAATTATTTTTCAGAAATCTTATGAAGACGCTGTAAAGATTGCTTATAACGTGATTTGTCTGAAGCTATTTTTGCCATATCCTGAAAAAAAAGTACGCAAATTAATATAAATTAACAAAAACATATCAACCTTGACGCGTTGCCTCACTTAGCATGACAACAAAGCTTTTACATAAGTCCTCATATTTTTAGCTTTGAGAAAAAGCCGGAAACCCTTTTGTCTACCGTCTCAATAGACAAATTATATCGGCGTTTTTTCCTTTTCCCAGAAAATATCATTACCCAAAATCAGGATATAAGGCCATAGCAAAGCTCCAATAAAGTAACCAGCTATTGAAACTACTTGTGCTGCCCAAACTATGGGAAAATTTGTGTATTCATCTAATTCCTGCAATTGTTCTCTAAATTGAAGCCATTGGATGACGACTCCCAAAAGATAAGAAACCAATGCTATCAACAGCCAAATCGACATATGAGTTTTTCTCCTTTATTTAAATTATTCAATTGCCTCTTAGTAAATAAAATGAACATTAAGATTACTGAGCGCGCGCTCAATATCAAAGAGGTAATAAATGAACAAAAAAACTAGGATAATGTAAATAAACTTTCCTTAATTGATGCCACCGCATTCAGAGATTGTTCAGGTAATCACTTCCTAGCCAACCTTACTCCATAATTAATAGGTGTCATCGATGTCAACTTATGCACTTTTCAGATAAGCAGTAAACTTCTTGCTTTCTGCCGAAAATAATGAATTTCAGCAACGCCCTATCCAAAAGAAGCAGAACACTGCTATCGTATGGAGTTTATAATGACGGGTGAAATGGTTGCTCAAAGTTCGCCCACTCAAATCAAAGCCAACCAACCAGGACAATTGTATTGAAGTGACAATCGACCTGGCACAGGTTGGTTATGAAAAGATTGAAATTACACTTTGAATCCAGGCTAGTGTGGTTAGTTGGTACAAAGCTGCACATAGTCCTGGAGAAGCCAGAATAAAAATTGACCGAAGTGTGATCGCCGGATCGAATCTGCTGATGGAAATCTGCTCTTTCTCTGTTGAAGATGCCTTCATTGGCATTATGCAACGCGCCGAAGCGCAGTATTCAATATTTTCGGCTTTTTCCAGCTCCTTGAGATAATTCCCTTAGTTCTAACTTTGGATATGAACTGTGTCTGTTAAAACTCAGCACTGGCATTCCTTGCCAGCAGGTTCGGCAGAACCAGTAAACTTCATGATGAGATATATGACGTAAAAGGCGATCTGAACAACAAGGACAAGTATTCATGGTTTTTAAATCTCTCTCAATAATAAAAGTCTTTTAATCCAATATGTGCAGCTTCCAATTGCTTATGTACTGGATAGCAGGCTCTAATGTCTTTAGAGTAGGATTTAAATGTGAGGAACTTGTGAAGAAGCCGGAAATTATTTCAAAAAAGCAATACTTGCTTCGGCAATATGGTCAACAACCAAGGTCTTTGATGCAGAAAACTGTGTTTCATCCCCGGTAGTTGCTAACGGCAGACGAAAGCAGAAAGAGACTGTGCCTTTGGAGTTTTCAGCCTGCTGTCGTTATAATTTTTTAGTGTTATATATAATACATAAATTGCATTTGTTGTTGGCTATCTCGCAGTTCGCAAAGGTCTTCGAGGGTATACTTTTGCCAAACTGAGTTAGCCGCCTGACGCGCTTCCTGCCAGACTTTCTGAATCACTTTACTTTCGGCTGTTGCGGACGTGCTATCACCACCCGCCACAGTATCTAACCCTTCAATGCAGTTCAAAGCATCCAGAAGCGTAATCTGCCGGGGGTCTCGTGCCAGGACATAGCCGCCTTTAGAGCCGCGTATGCTCTTAATTAAACCGCCACGCCTCAATGTTGCTAGCAGTTGTTCTAAATAGCGGCTTGGTATATTTTGTATCTCTGCTATCTGTCGAATTTGCAGGGATTCGTTATTACGGTAACAAATCGCCAGTTCTAACAGAGCTTGAAGTGCGTATTCAGATTTGCTTGAGAGTTCCACAGGGGTAATGTTTTAAATTCACACCATTAGTTGCAAAGTAACTGACTCTGCTTTCCTCAGCTTGGCGATCGCGAAACTCGACGCTCACCTAGTAGAGGCTGGTTAATTTTACTTTAGTGACTCTCACTTATAAAAGCAAATATTATTTATTTTCAATTTGATAAATAAAAATGATTAATTAGTTCGCACTCTTCCTGGGTCAACTACCAAAAGCTGGTCTGATACCGCCAGAGGATAAAGCTGATGCGGTGCTATCAGTCCGGAAATTGTTCTTGCAATTTCCAGATTGGCTATGACATACTCAAACAAAGTAATAGCGGTAATCCGACAGATTTACCGTAGTTTATAAAAATGAACTCGAAAAGTTAATGGGTTGACAGCCGTTTGACCGGAAAAACGCTGACCGTGATACCAGGAATTAACAATGCTAAAAGACGCTCAAGGACTGGAAGTTACAACAGACTCAACTATGGCGATCGCTGCCATCAATCAATTCATCAATCAAGCCCTCAGTTATGGCAAGGATGCCGAAGCTGTAATTCTGTCTGGGATTGCCGCAGACCCAACCTGTGCAATACTTCATGCCTATGCAGCTGCTCATTTCCTCTCTCAAGAAAACGCTCTTGGATGGAAGCAAGCCAAGCCTCATCTGCAAGCAGCGCAAAAGCAAAGCGCAAAAATTACCGAGCGAGAACAGTTGTATGTCCAGGCGATCGCTGCTTGGGCAACGAAAGCGATAGATAGAGCGATCGCATTACACGAGGCGATCGCCCAAAAGTTTCAGCGCGACCTCATTTCCGTTCAGCAAGGACAGTATCACTACTTCTACTTGGGCAATAAAGAGAGATTGCTGAAAATTGCTCAAAAGGTTCTGCCAGCCAATCGCGAAAATCATTACTTATACGGCATGGTGGCGTTTGGTTTAGAACAATGCCATCAACTTTGGGAAGCAGAAGCAATGGGTCGAATGGCAACCGCTATGAATCGCCACGACCCTTGGGCGCATCACGCTGTCGCTCATGTGATGGAAACTCAAGGGCGAGTCAATGAGGGCATAGCTTGGATGGAAAGTCTTGCTGACACCTGGGAAAACTGCAACTCGATGCTCTACACACATAATTGGTGGCATGTGGCATTGTATTACCTGGAGCAAGGCGACGCAAAGAAAGTTTTGTCACTGTACGATACTTGCGTCTGGGATCGCGCTCAAAAGGAATCTCCTAAAGACCAAGTGGGGGCGATCGCACTGTTGTTACGGCTGGAGTTGCGCGGCTTTGATGTTGGCAATCGCTGGCGAGAGTTGAGTACTTATCTTTTCCCCCGTGTGCATGAACACGCATTACCCTTTCAAGACTTGCATTACATTTACGCACTGGCAAGAGCAGGACGCACTGACTGGCTAAGCGAGATGCTGCTCTCGATGCACAAACACGCTCTGACAGTGAATCCCTTCTTCCGCCAGAATTGGTCTGCTGTGGCAATACCCGTAGCTAAAGGCATGGTTGCTTACGCCAACGGTAACTATTCAAAAGCGATCGCTCAACTGAAACCTGTTTTGCCGCGATTGCATCAGATTGGTGGTAGCCATGCTC
>CAXTNZ010000225.1:0-11743 GCA_964245695.1 uncultured bacterium
GAGGCACGCCAGGAACTTTTGCTTTATATTTGTCAAAATATTGACAAGTACGATGCAGAACGCGGTAGCGTCATGACATGGGTTAATGTTCTTTTGGAGCGGCGTTTTTTTAAAGACGCTATTCGTAAAATGCAGACCCAGCAGAGCAACAAAAAAATAACTGATACTGACCTGGATAATCTTCCTGCCCCACAAGAAGAACCTTCAGACCTCACAGAAATCCTGAAAAAATGTATAGAATCAGACCCAGAAGACATTTTCAAAAATGAACATATAGAAAAATGTCCTCAAGCCAACTTTCAAGCATTGGCGACACGACGAATGTCTGGAAAAACCTGGAAAGAGATTTCTGTAGAATTTGGCATGAAAATTCCTACACTCAGCAGCTTTTATTACCGATGCGTTTCGAGGTTCTCTTTAAGATTGAAAGAATACTGTGACAAAGATGTAAATTAAATAGCAGAGCAATAAATGATGAGACAATCAGAATCTTTGACGTTTACCGTTCCCATAACTAGTGAGCTTCATTCTCTAGCAGAACAATTTCGCAGCAAGCATAAGAACCCGGAAAAAGCTAAACAAGTTTATCTCAATACTTTAGCGGTATCTGCTGTAAAGTTTTACTTGCGTTGCATGAAAGTTCAAACTTCTTGGCAAGCTAGTTTCAGTTATAACCAGGTGATACAAACTATGATGGATGTCGCCGATTTAGAAGTTATCGGTTTGGGAAAAGTAGAGTGTCGTCCACTGTTGTCAGACGAAAAGGTGGTTCATATTCCACCAGAAGTTTGGTCAGACAGAATTGGCTATGTAGCTGTACAATTTGACCGAACTCTAAGAGTTGCCACTCTGCTAGGATTTAGCAAAACGGCTGTTAGTGGTGAGATACCCATAAACGAGTTGCGATCGCTTGAAGAGTTCATTTTACAACTGAGCGAAATTCCTGAAAAAGTAAAACAGCCAATTCACCTCAGCCAATGGTTAATGAATGTTGTTGATGTCGGTTGGCAAACGGTAGAATCGCTTTTGAGTTCGCAACAAGCAGAGCTAGCTTTTAGATTTAGGTCTGCTGAACAAACTTTAGCTCAAAATCTAGAAAATTCAACTATTACTGTGCAGAAAGGCACTCTGCTGGACTTAGGAGGAAAATCAAAAAGTAACCCAATCGCTTTAGTGGTTGGACTGCTAAGAGTCTCTGAACAAGAAATAAACATCTATGTGAAAGTGTTTCCAATTGGTAGTCAAAAGTATCTGCCAGAAGAACTTGAATTAATGGTGTTGGATGATTTGGGAACAGCCGTGATGCAAGCTACCGCTAGAAGCACCAAGAGTATTCAATTAAACTTTAGTAGCGAACTTGGAGAACGTTTTAGCATTAAAGTGGCATTAGGTGATGTCAGCTTTACAGAAGTTTTTATAGTTTGAAATTCGTCAGCCAAGATAGATTATGCTTGACAAGCGTTGTAAAATTTCAGTATTTGGTAGTGTTAATTTAATTATGGCGATTCACTATCAGCGGTGCAATACATTAAAGAATGATTGAACCACAGATAAATACAGATGAACCTGTATTTTATCGTTCGAGAGAATCGCTATATGCAAAATTCCTAATCTCAAATCGGTTTATGGCAAAGTTAGTTGTTCTGAAACTGGATGGTAATTTGTCGGAACACGGGTGTCGGGTGACACTGGAAATTGGAGCAGAAAATGCTCGCCCAAAAATAGAAGTTTCTGGCTATTTACCTGCATCCCCAGACTTGGCTATTTACCTGCTTAAGTGGCAAGATAAGTATCGTAGTTTGGGGATACCTAGCCGGATTAAACCTCAAGAAATTATTTATGATGGCTGTATCAAAAGTCGAATTGAAAGATGCAGTCAGTCTGCTAATATATTGAGCGATCGCCTGCAAACGTGGCTTGACTCACCGGAATTTCGCCGCATCAATAATACATTACGCGAAGAATTAAACCGAGAGGAAACAATTCGGGTATTAATTCGCACCGATAACAGCGAACTACAAAGGATTCCTTGGCATTTGTGGGATTTTTTTAACAGATACTCACAAGCAGAATTTGCCCTGACTGCAACAGCTTCGGAAATACCCCCGACACCACAGCCTAAACCCAAAGTAAGAATTTTGGCGATTTTGGGAAATAGTACTGGAATTGATGTTCAAAAAGACCGCCAATTGTTAGAAAATTTACCAAATGCCGAAACAGTTTTTCTAGTAGAACCGCAACGCAACCAGCTAAATAATTATCTGTGGCAGCAATGGGATATTTTGTTTTTTGCAGGGCATAGTGAAACTTCTAATGGTAGTGGTTATATTTATATCAATAAAACCGAGAGATTAGAAATTGAGGAGTTAAGGAATGGTTTAAAAAGCGCGATCGCCCAAGGTTTGCAGTTAGCAATTTTTAATTCTTGTGATGGTTTAGGATTAGCATCGCAACTTGTTTGTTTACACATCCCACAAATGATTGTCATGCGGGAACCAGTACCGGATGAAGTCGCACAGGAATTTTTAAAGCATTTTTTGGTAGCTTTTTCTGGTGGTAAGTCTCTTTATCTGGCATTGCGGGAAGCAAGGGAAAAGCTGCAAGGTTTGGAGGATAGATTTCCCAATGCAACTTGGTTGCCAGTAATTTTTCAGAACCCTGGAGTTGTACCACCTACTTGGAAAAAGTTATCTTCTCAAAAGATTGAATTTAAACGTATTTTCCTTACCTTGCTTATGGTGAGTTTGCTTGTCACATCAAGTGTGATGGGAGTACGCCATTTGGGGATGTTGCAACAAAGCGAATTGCAAGCTTACGACCATTTCATGCAAATGCGACCAGATAAACAAAGGTCAGATCCGCGTTTGTTAATAGTTACTGTTGGGGAGGCTGATATTCATTATCAGAACCAAATGGGGATGAAATCGAAAGGATCGCTTTCGGATCAAGCACTCGCTCAACTGTTGCAAAAATTGAAGCAGTATCAACCAACAACTATCGGTTTAGATATTTATCGTGATTTCCCTGTAGACCCCGATTATCCAAATTTAGTCACTCGCTTACAGCAAGATGACCGCATTTTTGCAGTGTGCAAAGTTCCTGCTAATTTGGATGGCGAACCTGATGCCATTCATCCCCCTGATGAAGTTCCACCAGAACGCCAGAGTTTTAGTGATTTTGTGCAAGACGACGATGAAATTCCCCGTCGTCAATTGTTGCAATTAACCCCTCCCCTGAAATCGCCATGTGCCGCAGAAAAAGCTTTCAGTTTTCAGCTTGCACGTCATTATTTGGAAGAGAAAGGTTTTAAAGCTCTTATTAATTCTCAGGGAAACTTGCAGATTGGCAACGTTGTCTTTCAGCCATTAAAAGAACACTCTAGCGGTTATCAAAAAATTGATGCATCCGGTTATCAAGTGCTGCTCAATTATCGTTCTCTGCATCCTGGCGAAAAAATTGCCGAGACAGTATCTCTCAAAGATGTTTTGACTGACGAAATCAAACCTGAATTAATCGAGTCATTAAAGAATCGTATCGTGATGATTGGCGTTACTGCCCCAAGCGCTAACGCTGATTATTGGAAAACCCCCTTCAAAGAAAAGAAAATACAAGGACTGTTTGTGCAGGCACACATGGTGAGCAATATTCTCAGTGCCGTTGAGGATCGCAGACGTTTGTTTTGGTGGTGGTCTGGGTGGGTTGAAGCACTTTGGGTCTTTGTATGGTCATTGGTGGGAGGTATTATAGCATGGCGCTGCTCAAAGCCGCTGTATCTGGGGCTAGCAATAGTAACGGCGCTGTTAACACTATTTGCCATCTGCTTTGGCATCTTTACACAGGCGGGGTGGATACCACTTGTTCCGCCAGCGTTGGTATTGGTGTTGGCAGCTACGGCTGTTGTGTGGATGTTACGCAGAGATAATTCTGTTTCGCAGGCGTTACGTTTCTCTTTCCGAAATAAAATCAGATATTTTGATACTGAATTATGACCAGGAATAATATAGCTCAAAACCAGATGAAACTAGTAATTTATCAACCAAAAATTGACGGGTTTGTAGTCAGTGCTTTAGCGCTGAAGCGCTTACTACAAAGCGTTATTCTTTTGATACTGCTTGCGAGTTACCCAGCACAAGTAAACGCACAAGTTGCTCAACCTGTCAAGAATGTTTTCCCAAACAGACAAAACCGCCTTGACCAATTGAAATTTCCACGTAACGGCGCACCCATTGGTCGCCGTCAAGGAGGGGCAAGGCGTACTGGAACTGAATGCCCAAACCTGAAAACGCCTATTACTGCGTTGGTGCCTGGTGAAGAAACTGCGGATGAATCGAAATCTTTTTTGGCATTTACAGTTTCTGAGTATCCAACGTTTTGGGTTTATGTACCACAGTTACCCAGCAACGTTCGCTCTGGAGAGTTTGTGTTTCAGGATGAAAAGGGCAAAGACATCTACCGGACGCCTTTGACGCTGGCTGAAAAGTCAGGTGTGATTGGCATTAGCTTGCCACCAAGTCCGCAATATGCTTTGAAAACAGACAACAAGTATCAATGGTACTTCAAAGTTTATTGTGGCAATGAGCAAAACACATCTGAGTATTTTTATGTGAAAGCATGGGTGCAACGGGTGGCGCTAACAAGCCAGCTTGAAAGTCAGTTAAAGACGGCAAAACCAGAGGAATATAATGCCTATGCTGTCAATTATATTTGGCAGGATGCGCTAACTAATTTAGCTGATAAGCGCCGGATTAATTCAGGTTCGCGCGTAGTTGCACAGGATTGGAATGATTTGTTAACAGCTGTTGGTTTGTCAGAATTTGGCTCGGCGCCGATTGTTGCGCCTTATGGTTCGCAAAGATAATCGTGATTTCGCTGAAAGCGTGCGTAAACAGAATGTTAAAATTTTGATATAGAAAGTGTTAATACCACTATTCAGACGTTAGTTTTCTGTTAATCATAAGCAATCTATCGGTAGAGGATTGACTTAACTACTACTTCTAAGAGGGTATTATGTACCGAGTGAATCGATACTGGCAGCGTTTTAGCTTACAGTTGACTTTAGGGAGTTGTTTAGCGATTGGTGGAGCCATCGCCTCCTGTTTTGATTGCGCCAAAGCGCAGATTGCACGCAGTCCCAGTTTGGGCGCTGAAAATTCTATCTTTATACCTGGAGCTAGATTTCGGGAATTCAATGTTGGTGTTGAACGAAAACCTGATTTCTTCAACCCTAACTCTCACATCCAAAACATCGCTTTGGCTTCTAATGAAACCGGATTAATAACTACAAAGCATTCTGCTTTATTATTCAATCGAATTCCGGTTCAGGCTATTAGTCAGGAACTTATTATATCTGTGAAATTCAAGCAGTTACCGACAACGGTAAATGTATTAATTCTACAATCTCTTGTGTGCAACAGCACTGCTGCTGGCGGAAGTTATCCCGACCAAATAACCCTGAAAGTCGAAAACGAAAATGTTTGGAGTTATTCTATGAACGCTGGAGATCAAGTTAATCTCCCTCCTCTGTACAAGATTTTTAAGAAAAAAGTTTACATAGAACTATTTGCTGGGTCTACGAGTCTTGGCGGTAAATATATCATGAATTCTGGAAAGGGGTCGCTCTCATTCACCAAGGGTCAAGCTAGCTACACGCTGACATATGAAGTAGATTAATTTTAGAAAACAGCATCAGAGTGGGACGGAAGGTCAACAATTAAAATGCCTACTAGCCTATCCAAGGTTTAGGCAAAGTTGAGGCAATTCTGTTGGTTTAAAAAGAGTACATCCAATCAGCCATTTGCTTGTTTGTAGTGCGTTTGATCTAAGCAAAAGGCAGGCACTTGGCTGATTCTTAATTATTCTCAATTATTTATGAAACCACACACTCACACATTCTGGCTCACTAGCGGGATTTTTCTTTTATGTCTAGCCGAGTTCAGTCCTACTCAAGCACAAAACGTCCCGGTTCCGGATACGACTTTGCCTGTTAATTCCGTCGTTAACTCCAAAGACAACATCAACACTATCACTGGAGGAACCACAGCAGGTCGCAACCTGTTCCACAGCTTTCAGCAATTCAATATTGACGAAGGACAAAAAGCCGATTTCGTTAGTCCTAGCACGGCTATCGAAAATATTTTAATTCGGGTGACGGGTGGTAGCCGCTCCAATATTATGGGAACCCTCGGCACCTCTGGTCTTTCTAATCCCAACCTATTTCTAATTAACCCTAAAGGAATTGTTTTTGGTCCGAATGCCAAACTGGACATTCGTGGTTCCTTTGTAGCGACGACAGCCAATGCCATCGAGTTTAGAAATCAGGGCTTTTTCAGTGCTTCTGCTCCTAATAATCCCGAATTACTGACCGTGAATCCTTCTGCTTTTCTATTCAATCAAATTGCCAATCAGCCGATTAATTCTATTCAAGTAAATAGAGGATCTCTATCAGTTGATAACGGTCAGAATTTGTTGTTAGTCGGCGGCAAAGTAACCTTGGATAACGCAACTTTAGAGGCTCCGGATGGTCGAGTTGAGTTGGGAGGAGTCGCAGGATCGGGAACAGTAGGGCTAAATGTTGAGGGTAATATTCTACGTTTGAATTACCCTGCACAAGTGCAACGAGCAGATGTATTACTTACGAATGGATCTCAAGTTAATGTAACTGGCAAAGGTGGAGGTAGTATTGCAATCAACGCACAAAATCTAGATGTTTCTGAAACAAGTGTTCTTGAAGCTGGGATAAAAGCAGATTTGAACTCAGATGGCACTCGCTCCGGAGATATTACGCTTGATGCTACACAGGAAATGAAAATTTCCGGAAGCACTATCAGCAACAATGTGGGATTTGGAGCCGTGGGTAATTCTGGCAGTATCCTGATTAAGGCAGGGTCGCTCTCCTTAACCGATAGCGGACTCAGCGCCAGCATTTTGGGTCGGGGAGAGGCTGGAGGTATATCTGTGCAAGCTAATAAGACTGTATCTATTGCAAGTAGTTTTATTACTACGGGTCCAAATGAAGAAACGGGCGTTGGCAATGGTGGTAACATCAATATTCAAACTGGGTCGCTATACTTAACCGAACGCTCTAACCTGGATACCAGCACCTCTAGAGAAGGGCTTGCTGGGAACGTGATTATTGATGCTGGAAATGTCGTCTCAGTTGAGAATAGCTTGATCTCCAGCCAAACTTTTGGGTTAGGAGATGGTGGCACGATCAATATCAAGGCTGGGGAACTTACCTTAACCAAGGGTGGTGTAATATTGTCCGCAACCACTGGAAAAGGGAATGCAGGCAATATTAATATCTATCCCATCAATGCTTTTAGCTCTGTCAACATTTCTGGGGTTAATGCAAATCCAAAAACTGGATTCTCTAGCGGGTTGGTGACTTCTACTGAGAAAGAAGGCGCTGGTCAGGGTGGCAATATCAGTGTCAGTACTGGTGCTTTGCGCGTATCAGACGGAGGAGTTTTGACTGCGCGAACTAGAAATGCCTCCTCAGGCGGTAATATCACTGTTAACGCCAACACCCTAGAGGCTACTAATGGCGGACAACTCATCACCAGTACCTTCGGCAGCGGACGTGCAGGTGACATCACAGTCAAAGCCACTGACAGCGTAAAAATTTCTGGCAGCGATCCGACTTACTTTAATCGGGTTCAGCAGCAATCCGAGCCGACTATAGTTGATAATGATGGTTCTGCCAGTGGTCTGCTTGCTCGCGTACGAGGTCAGGAAACTGCTGATGCAGGCAACATTCAGGTACAGGCTCGCTCTATCTACTTAGACAACCAGGGGGTCATTTCAGCTACAACCACATCAGGCGGGGGTGGTAATATTAAGTTGCAACCGCAGGACTTTTTGCAGTTACGTCACCGCAGTCAGATATCCACCACCGCAGGTACTGAAGGGGCTGGTGGAAACGGCGGTAAGATCACAATAAATGCCCCTAATGGCTTCATCATCGCCGCCCCAAGGGAAAATAGCGACATCACCGCCAATGCTTACAATGGCAAAGGGGGGACAGTCACAATCAAGGCAACTAGTATTTATGGCATGACAGTGCGTAGCCGAGAAGACTTGGCGAAGCTTCTAGAAGCTGGCGTTATAAATAAACTAGACCCTCAAGAACTGCCAACGAACGACATCACGGCATTTTCCCAGACCAGTCCTAATTTAAGCGGTAGTGTAACTATCAACACGCCAGATGTAGACCCTACCCGTGGCTTGGTCAACTTACCAGCCGTACCACTTGACACCAAAGTAGCCCAAGCCTGTGAATCGCGTACAGCACAAAATCAAAGCAGTTTTACCATCATCGGACGCGGCGGTTTACCACCCAACCCCAGAACCGAACTTCTCAGCGGTGACGCAGTTCAAGTAGATTGGGTGACGCTCAAACCAAGGACAGAAAACCGCGCTAGTACAAATGTTTCAAAGGCAACTAGCCCGACACCAGCACCTATCGTGGAAGCGCAAGGGTGGGTGAGAAATGCTAAAGGAGAGGTGGTACTCACGGCTTATGCACCCACCGCCACACCTCATAGTTCTTGGCAGAAACCAGCCGATTGCCGTACCGATTTTTAGATTGGGACTGGGGACTGGGTAGGGGCACAGCTAGCTTTTGCCCCTACAACTGGGAAATTTCCCTAATCCCTAAATTCCAAACCAAAATTGCAACTACCCTTATACGTGAATACACGTATATTGAACCGACAAATATCCGCTATCCGCGTCCATCTGCGTTTATCTGCGGTTCAAAATTTATGGCTCCAAAATTCCCTTAGAGCCAATTCCCCACTAAAACATAAGGTGCCCAGAAATATGGACTGTTGTCGTTGTCCTTAGCAAAAACCGCAAGTTGGGCACGCTGGAGTGCTTCCGCTTTATTCACCCCAGCCTTTAACTGTCGGTAGAACTCACTCATCACATCAGCGGTAGAGTGATCGTACACTGACCACAATGTAGCTAATGTACTGCGTGCCCCCGCCCGCACAGCTACCCCAGCCAGTCCCAAAGCTGCTCGTTTGTCTCCTTCAGCAGTTTTGCACGCACTGAGGACGAGTAATTCAATGCTCTTAGACTTACTAGAGTCGCTAACTCGCAGTAAATTATCAAATTCCTTGACCTTAACCAGTTTATCCGATGTGAGAATAAAAGTTTTTTCCGGATCGGAACTAAATTCGCCATGAGTCGCTAGGTGAACCACAGAAAAGGAAGTCGATCGCAACTGATTTTGCAGGTTCAATTCGGTAAACTTTTGATTTAACAGTTCTTCACTTCTAGGTATCTCAGACTGGATTTCTTTTAATTCCCGTGGTACGTTTTTCAGTGGGGGAAATTCTCTGCCTTCGACTAAGCGTTCTTCGCTGACTCCAGCAGTTAAAGCGTTTAACTGTATTTTTTGCAAAGGTTTGGGATCGAGAAGTTGTAAACCAGGAGTCAAGGCGATCGCATATTTCTCTAGCAAATATTTCTCCTGCTGTTTGTTGTAGAGAACCCCCATCGGGATATTCCGCAACTCTCCATCGAGTACAAACACTAAAGTTTTTATCCCACTTTGAGCTAATTCTGCTTCCGCAGGTCGAATTAACCAGTCATATATCTGTTGAGACTGCTGCTTAACCTCAAAAGTCCGGCTGACATCTAGTAAGTTTGTCCTCAAATCTGCTACAATCCTTTCCAATTTATCTTTGGCTATTACAGTCTTGTAGTAGCGCAAGGCTTGATTAGGCAACTTGAGGATAACATCTAGGCGGTCTGGTAAAATAATCGGATAAATTACTGCTGCTCGTTGGTCTTTTTTGTCAACCAGTGGGTCAAGTGACTGCGTAAAATTTAAACAAGCTGAGCGAAAGAAGTTATCCAGTTCTGCCAATTGCAGAGATTCAATTACATTACGAGCAAGCTTTAGATTGTCTTGATTGATACCTTCTTGGGGCGATCGCAAAAGCAATTCAACTAACTCTCGATACACCGGTTCGACATTTTCCCGGAAGGAAAACTGAACGTCTGGATTGATGGCGACTAAATCCCTACGCAGAGATTGCAGAGTTTTGTAAGCTACATCGTATGATGCGATCGCGCCTTTAATATCTCCCTTTTTATTCAGCAAACGTCCCAACTGCCATTGCCACTGATAAGCAATGTCCGATGCATTAATAGTCTGCGCTTTGAACAAAGCTTTCTCAGTGAGGTCTTGAGCTTCAGAGAACTGCCCAGTTTTTTCATACAACTCGCCGAGAGTACCTTGAGCATAAGATTCTGCTCGCTGGTCTTGTAAGCTTTGCGCCTGCTCGATAGCGGTGGACAACTGCTGGGCAATATCCAGCCCGGAAAAGCTGCTTGTGCTGGTTTCTGTTCTTAATTGTGTGAGATTTTGGGCAAACTTAATCCGAGTATATACTGAGGTTCGGCTGGGAGGCAAGTTGCTAATTTCCGATTGGATTTGGGACGACAACGCCAATGCATCTTTGTGGATTTGGGGCAACAACAATTCATCTTTCGACTTATCTTTATCTTTATTTTTCTCTAATTTCTCCACAAGTAGGCTAAGTAAATTTAGGTGAGCCTGGATGCGTGTGATGGAAGAAACAGATGCAGCAGCCTGCTGGTAATACTGTGAAGCAGCTTTAGTGTCTTGCTGGGCGCGGGCTGTGTTGCCTAAACTAAGTTGAGCAAGAGCGATCGCCTCCGGCGGGGCTTCGCTTATCGCACTTTGAGATTGTACTCGCTGTGCCACTGCTAAACTTTTCGCCAACACCAGCCGCGATACGTTTAAATCACCCACGACTCGGCGGACATTGCCTAAACTACGCAGCCCCGTAGCTTTCACAAGTGAGTCTGGAAGGCTTATGAGGGTTTGCTGAACCTCAGTTAAAATCTTGTTAGCCTGAACATAAAGCCCCAAAGCTTGCAAAGCTTGTGCAGAGTTAATGCGGTTACGGGTTAATGTCGCAGCATCGCCTATTTGCTGATAAATATCAGCGGCTTTTTGCCAAGTAGTTAGTGCCGCTTCTGTTTTACCCTGTGCAAATTGTAACCGCCCTTGCACATCTAGGGCTTGTGCGATAATTTGCGCGCGATCGCTCGAAGTACCCGTATTTTCCCGGCTTTGTAATATTTGCAGACTTTGAGCGATCGCTTTTTCTGCTTCCGTCCACTGTCCAAGTTGCTGATAAGCCAAGGAGAGATTACTTAGCGTCATCGCTTCCCTTAATTTATCCCCAGAGGCTCTAAACGCAGCTGCTGCTTGTTGTAAAACTTTAACCGCCTCAGCAAACTGTCCCGCATCGTATAATGTTTTACCCTGTTCCACTAAGCTTTCAGTTTGGGATGAGCTGCTGATGTTATTGGCGCTCTTCATACCTAACCCCCTAGCCCCCTTCCCTACAAGGGAAGGGGGAATCAAACTCCCCTCCCCTCGTAGGGGAGGGGTTGGGGGAGAGGTCAGATCCGGATGCCAGCAGCATCGGCTACTTGTCAAGCTTTGCACGGCAGGGTACATAGCAGGAGGTTTTGCCAAAATCGGTGATACTACCAGAAATGCAGTTATCAGCGCCAGTAGTCCGCCAACCAAAAATCGACGGGTAAACGTAGTTCGTAGTAAGCACTTCAGTGCTAAAACAAGCGCTGAAGCGCTTACTACGAACCATGCAAAGCGTTTAAGCTTCAAAATGGATTGTAAAGTATGGAAAAATACACGCCGTTTTCTTGCCATGTTCTTTCCCTCGAATCAACAGATACT
>CAXTNZ010000226.1:0-11724 GCA_964245695.1 uncultured bacterium
GCTTAATATAATGTAATCAAAAGAGAAAAAATAAATTGATTGTCAGTGATGAATGCCGTTGATTTTCCTTGGTTAACAACTATAGTCCTCTTGCCCCTGGTGGCTACTCTAGCCATCCCCCTGATCCCAGATAAAGAGGGCAAAACCGTCCGCTGGTATGGTCTGGGAATAGCGATCGCCGACTTTGCCTTAATGATTTATGCCTTTTGGCAAAGCTACGACTTTCAAAGTTCAACATTCCAACTAGTGGAAAGCTATCCTTGGGTACCGCAGTTAAGTTTGAATTGGTCTGTAGCAGTTGATGGACTCTCGATGCCCTTACTACTGCTGACAGGCTTAATAAACACTCTCGCAATATTCGCGGCTTGGAAAGTGACAAACAAGCCGCGTTTGTTTTATGGGCTAATGCTAGCGATGTACAGCGCCCAGCTTGGCGTGTTTGTCGCCCAAGATTTGCTGTTGTTCTTCCTAATGTGGGAAATCGAATTGGTGCCAGTGTACCTATTAATTTCCATCTGGGGAGGGCAAAAGCGGCAGTATGCAGCTACCAAATTTATTCTTTATACAGCAGCAGCCTCAATATTTATTCTGATTGCCGGTTTTGCGATCGCATTTTCTGGAGATACTGTCACCTTTGATATGGCAACTCTGGGAATGAAGCAATATCCTAAAGCCTTAGAATTACTAGCTTACGCAGGTTTCTTGATTGCCTTTGGGGTGAAGTTGCCGATTTTCCCTCTACACACTTGGCTACCTGATGCCCACGGTGAAGCATCAGCACCGGGTTCGATGATTTTGGCTGGTGTGTTGTTGAAGATGGGAGGTTATGCACTCATCCGCATCAACATGGAAATGCTACCCAATGCTCATTTTTACTTTGCTCCAGTGTTGGCAATTTTAGGTGTAGTTAACATTGTTTACGGTGCTTGCTGTGCCTTTGCTCAAACTAATCTCAAGCGGCGCTTGGCTTACTCTTCGATTGCCCACATGGGATTTGTGCTGATTGGTATCGCCTCCTATACAGAAATTGGTATGAGCGGTGCAGTATTACAGATGCTTTCCCACGGTTTGATTGCCGCTAGCTTATTCTTCCTATCAGGCGTAACTTACGAACGCACCCACACCTTGATGATGGACAAAATGGGTGGAATGGCAAAGGCAATGCCCAGAACCTTTGCTGTGTTTACCGCTGGTGCAATGGCTTCTCTAGCTTTACCAGGTATGAGCGGCTTTGTTGGTGAGTTAATGGTATTTCTGGGTATCGCCTCAAGTGATGTTTACAGTTCCAGTTTCAAAGTTGTAGTCGTCCTGCTGTCAGCAGTTGGCGTGATTTTGACTCCGATTTACTTGCTGTCGATGCTGCGTCAAGTGTTCTACGGCAAGCAAAATCAAGAGTTAGTACTGGATGCTGCGCTTCCCGATATCAACCCCCGCGAGTTGTTTATTACCGCTTGTCTGCTGCTTCCTATCATCGGTATCGGCTTTTATCCCAAGTTAGCGACGCAGACTTATGATGTTAAGGCAGTGGAAGTAGCTGCTCATGCTCGTCAGGTTCTGCCAGTTTTCGCCCAACAACAGCCATCAAGTCTGTACTCTCGGATTTTTACTTCCCCGACTTTGGCTGATTCTCAAGTTGAAGGTTTGGTTAGTATTTATAAGTAAATTTAAGTTTTAATAAGGGTGCTGCAAGTAAATTCTAATAATAGGGGAATGTGGGGGTGATTAGGAAATCACCCCCAAACTTTTTATAAAGAGATATTGTGAAAACAGGTGAAGTAAGGAAAAAAGCAATTATGACCAAATTACCTGTAGCTACAGAAATTATACCAATGGTCTTGCAATTGCAACCAGCGATCGCTATGAGCGACGATCAGTTTTATGAATTTTGTCAGATAAACCGCGATTTTCGCATCGGCTGCAAGTGGTCTACTGATTGTGACATTATCGCACTTATCAGCAGCACAACAAATCGTTGGAGCCGAAAGGACAAGAGCTATCTGTTGAAAACCAGAGGTGATCTGCGTCGGCTCAACTACATCGTTATCTAGAAGCTACGCGATACCTAAAAAGAGCGGGAAGCTTGACTGCAAAACGCTGCTTTGAACGCACTTCGCCGTACACCACAATCCCTAAAATATGCGATCGCCTATTGTCGAGTCGAGACGATTTCTACGATGGGCGATGTGATCAACAACGTGGATCGAATCTACTATATCAAGCTCCACACTTCAACCAGTATTGGATTAGTGACAAGTTAAGGAAAAGGTCGAACTCACGTTATTTTAATTGATGTCCAATACTCTGCTTGAGTAAATCATAAAATAGTAAAATCGGGACTGAGAATAAACTCAGTCCCGATAAAAAAGCGGGCTAACCGCTAGTAAACCTGGTTAACCCGTGCAGAAGAAGGGAACGCGCAGAGAAATTACTATTGCAATACCAACTTAACGTTGGCATTTTGCAGACCGCGCTGTTTCACTTCAGCCAATGTCTTGTTAACTGCATACTTTTGGTTGATCGAGTTGATCAACTCGGTCTGATTGTGCTTCTTAGCAACGCCCCACAGGTCAGCAATTAGGTCAAAGGAACCGTCGCTGTTGCGAGACCAACCTAAATCATATTCGCCTTCCAATACAGCAACGATATCAGAACGAACACGTTGACCGTTGTAACCACGAACATCAGCTTCTGTCTTTGTGCTGATACCCAGGTCACGCAGGGAAGCTTTGAGGATTTCAGCGTCGGTGATTTTGGTACGGAGAGTGCTAAAATGAGACATTTGGGTTTCCTCCAGAGAGAAGATTGGGAAAAACGACAACGGTTTGTTTTAGGCACAGCCGCGCATATCAGGACGCGGCTTTTTTCTTAACTGCTAGCTTTGAGCTAGCCTTTGCCCCTGTGTTAGCAGGGGAAAGCTTTTAGAACTCCATTCGCTGATATTCAGCTACGGAGGATGCTGCGGGTCTTGCGCGCTGTCTAGCCCAGTCCCTAAGGGCTGTGACTTGTTCTTGCATCGTTCGAGACAGCGGCAGAGTTGCCTTAAGTGCAGCAATAATATCTAACTGGGTGAACTCGCGTTCTTGGGCAAAAGCTTCGTACATTGCCGCAACGATCGCTTGTTCAATTTCTGCTCCCGAAAAGCCGTCGGACATCTTGGCTAGTTGTTCCAAGTCAAAGCGAGAGATGTCTTCACGGCGCTGCGTGAGGTGAATCTTGTATATATCCTGCCGTTCTTCAGGAGTAGGCAGATCGACAAAGAAAATTTCATCAAAGCGTCCTTTCCTTAAAAATTCCCCAGGTAAACGTTCTACTCGGTTAGCAGTCGCCATTACAAATACTGGAGATTTTTTCTCTTGCATCCAGGTGAGGAAAGAACCGAAGATACGGTTGGATGTACCGCCATCGGAATCACCAGAACCACCACTACCAGCGAAGGATTTATCTAATTCATCGATAAATAAAATTGCTGGGGAAATCGATTCTGCTGTCTTCAAGGCGTTACGCAAGTTTGCTTCGCTTCGTCCCACCATTGAACCGTCGTAGACTCGCCCCATATCGAGGCGTAGTAGTGGTAAACCCCACAATCTAGAGGTTGTTTTGGCTATTAATGACTTACCACAACCGGGAACCCCTAAAATTAACATCCCTTTGGGTTGAGGCAAACCATATTCTCTGGCTCTTTCTGTAAAAGCGTTGGAGCGTTGCTTGAGCCATTTCTTTAATTCTTCTAAGCCACCTACAGCGTCAATGGTAGAATCTTCTTCTATATATTCTAATATCCCATTGCGTCGAATTAGTTGCTTTTTCTCAGATAAAACTATATCTACTTCATCTTCGGTCAAGCGCCCAATAGTTACCTGCGCCTTTCGATATACTTTTTCAGCTTCATCTTTAGTTAAACCTAAAGCTGCTCTTAGAAGCTTTTCTCGCGCCTCTGTTGTCAGCCGCCGCCCACGATGTTGATCTATATGGTGAGTCAAAACTTTATTCAACTCAGTCATATCTGGTAATTTAAAGTCGAGAACAACAACTTCCTTTTCCAGTTCGATGGGAACTTGCTGCATTGGCGACATCAAGATGATGTTTTTCTGCATCCCTTTAAAGCTGGCGATCGCATCACGTAACGATCTTGTTGTCGCAGGCGCATCAATAAATGGATGTAAATCTTTAAGAATAAATATACCAGGTTCTTTTTGCCGGATTATCCACTCAATCGCCGCCTCCGGAGAAACGGTGTTGTGCTGAGTGACATTCCGGGGTTGCCCATACTCCACGATGCCGTGAGTTACTGTCCACACATATACTCGCCGCTGGGGCTTTAACATTTGGGCGATTGTGGAAATTGATTGCTCAGCCCGCTCTTCCTCGGAGGTCACAAGGTAGATTAAAGGGTATTGAGCTTGAATGAGGATATTTAGCTCTTCTTTCATACTATCGACCTACTTGAGACCTTATAAAGACAGTAAAGACATCGTTGGTGAAGGCAACCGAATTATGAATGTAGTATTCATAATTCCTATCTAGCAAGAACTAATTCTTCCTCACCCTTCGGATGGGTTTCATCTTCGTCAATGGTTAGATGCTCTTTAATTACTTCCGCGCTTTTGCCCAAAGCTACCAATTCCCCATCCCGCAAGACTAATGAACTTTCACAATCTGGGCAGGAATAAACTCTATGAGTTCGTCCATAGGAAGAAGCTTCTACTTCATCAACTAATTCTGAATTGCTTAGATAGAAAACGAGGGCACGTTCGGCAAGATCCGACATTGGTTGAGAATCAACGGCTGAACGAATCTTCAGTTTCCTGTGTAATTCAGGCGACAAATACAAAGTAACCTTCTGCTTAGTTTGCATATAACTCTTATTGGTCTTACCCGGGTATGTATCTCACGATATCGAGTTGCTTCTGGCTTGTCAAGACTGTAAAACGTTTTGACGGCAATTTCGTTACATTTCTTTATACTAAGGCATAACCTCTATGCTGCCTTGTAGGTTGGGAATCGCCGCAAAACCAACTATAGTAAGCGTGACAAGCACTTTAGAACAAAGGGGAATTTATAGCGGCTCTCAATTGCTGGGGATACGCTGCTTGGGGAAAGAGAAGTCATAAGTCAAAAGCGATCGCCACCAGACGCGCCAAAAAGTCAGAGTCGCGTCCTAACTTCTTCTCAGGAAGGTGTATTTCATTCATCGGAGAATTTCCATAAACTCAGATTTGGTATGACATCCTCTCCAATCCGAGTTATGGTTAGCGTCCTTTTAGCCACAAATATAGATTTTCATCGCCAGGGTATAAACTGTTGAGAAATTATCAGCTGTTTTATTACACAGGGTAGGTAGGAAGCACAGATATTGCTACTCTTCTGTTAAGCCTTGCGGCTGGCTATTAAGCAAAAGTCCTGGGCTGAGACGGCAATGAGTAGGTTTGCTTACTTAGTGTCTGAGTATTTACAAAATCAGCGACCTTGGTAAAACGTGTAATAATGTCTACCGCTGCGGTTAAAACCTATGGATTGGGGCGAAAAATTTATGCGATGGCACGGAGTGCCCGCCTTACGGCGATCGCAATACGTTTTGGCGACACCATCCCCTTGTTAGTCATCCTGTGGGGATGTAGTAGTGCGCCTAGTTTCAACACCGGAGCCGTCACATGGAAGACTTATAGCAATTCTCGTTATGGCTTTGAGTTTTTATATCCCAGCAGCTGGACTTCTTTACCACCTCCAGAAAATAATGATGGAATTGCCTTTGTTTCACCGCGAAACAACTCCGTAGAAATTCGTGGTTGGGCGGGTAATGGGCTACCAGAGATAATCAAAGATAAAAACGCTAAAAAAACGATAGATGCCAACTTTCAGACGCAACAAGGCGTATCTGGAGTGCTGGAAGTGGAAGTTGGTCGCCAAGAAAGTTCCATGAGACTGACACTAACTAAGGGTCAAGTGAAATACTACTGGCAGGGGCGATCGCCTAGCCCAGAATTTGGCGATTACTACCGTGTGTTTTACTACATTGCCCAGCAATACCGCGTTCCTGGACAGGAAAAGGTGACAAGGTCACAAGGCAGACAAGGCAGACAAATCAATTCAAAATTTTGCTTTTTCATCCCCCCATCTGCCCATCTCCCCCAGAATGATGGTTTAGAGGGGACACAAACCTGATAGATTTAGCTATCAGCGAGTAAAAACTGGTGAAGATGAAAGTCCTGGTAATTGGTGGTGATGGCTATTGCGGTTGGGCAACTGCACTTTACCTTTCCAATCGAGGTTATGAAGTTGGGATTTTAGATAGTTTAGTGCGGCGGCACTGGGATAATGAATTAGGTGTGGAAACTCTAACCCCGATCGCACCAATTGGGCAACGCCTCCAGCGCTGGCACGATTTGACTGGTAAATCCATCGATTTGTTCGTTGGCGATATCACTAACTATGAATTTCTCAACAAAACGCTGCACAAATTTCAGCCTCAGGCAATTGTGCATTTTGGCGAACAGCGTTCAGCTCCGTTTTCGATGATTGACCGCGAACACGCAGTCCTCACACAGGTGAATAACGTAGTCGGCACTTTGAATTTGCTGTACGCCATGCGCGAAGATTTCCCAGACTGCCACTTGGTGAAATTGGGGACAATGGGTGAATACGGCACGCCCAATATCGACATAGAAGAAGGATACATCACTATTGAACACAACGGGCGCAAAGATACTTTGCCTTATCCCAAACAGCCCGGTTCAATGTATCACTTAAGCAAAGTGCATGATAGCCACAATATTCACTTTGCTTGCCGGATTTGGGGATTACGTGCAACAGATTTAAATCAAGGCGTAGTTTACGGAGTCTTAACCGAAGAAACGGGGATGGACGAACTGTTAATTAACCGCCTCGATTATGATGGAGTGTTTGGCACAGCATTGAATCGCTTCTGTATTCAAGCAGCGATCGCACATCCTCTGACTGTTTATGGCAAAGGTGGACAAACTCGCGGCTTTTTAGATATTCGGGATACGGTGCGATGTGTTGAACTAGCGATCGCTAACCCAGCCAAAGAAGGCGAATTCCGCGTATTTAACCAATTTACCGAACTATTCAGCGTCGGCGACTTGGCTGTGATGGTGAAAAAAGCCGGGAATGCGATCGGACTGAATGTAGAAATCAATAACCTCGACAACCCCAGAGTAGAGAAAGAAGAACATTACTTCAATGCGAAAAACACAAAACTGCTCGATTTAGGTTTACAACCCCACTATCTCTCAGATTCTCTACTTGATTCTTTATTGAACTTTGCCATCAAGTACCATAAGCGAGTCGATAACAAGCAAATTATGCCTAAAGTCTCTTGGCACCGCAACAGCAAAGCATGAAGCAATGCGATCGCTTATTCTCTGGCTGTTAGTCATACTACCAGGTACGACAGCTAGCGCTATCAGCGTCTACTACCTAATTCCCGAATGGTCAGTATTAGATGCTAGCTACAAGCATTATCAGCAAATAGCTAAGTCTTCATCTTCGACGGTGAGTGACTTACTAATTGCTGAAGCAGCAAAAAACAGACACAGAATAAATTGCTTTGCTTTTATGTGTCGGAGTTTTGTTAGGTGGGGTTATTGTCGCTATTGGCATTCATGGCATTTGCACTCTACCTAACAACACATCTTGATTTGGATGACAGTTGAAACTTAAGGTAAACCTTAAATATTGAGACGGAAATGCAACAAATGCTGGAATTATCTGAAGATTCTGCCTTTACTGAATAGTTTTTTATGAGAATTGCCCTATTCACCGAAACCTTTTTGCCCAAGGTTGACGGTATTGTGACGCGCCTCAGCCACACCGTTGACCATCTGCAACGCAACGGCGACTCTGTGCTGGTGATTGCCCCTGATGGTGGCATTACTGAATACAAAGGAGCGAAAGTTTACGGCGTTTCTGGCTTTCCTCTGCCGCTGTATCCCGAGTTAAAAATGGCACTTCCCCGCCCAGCAATTGGTTACGAACTCGAAGAGTTTCAGCCGGATATTATTCATGTAGTGAATCCAGCAGTTTTGGGATTGGCGGGGATATTTCATAGCAAAACAAATAATATTCCCCTAGTAGCGTCTTATCATACGCACTTACCACAGTATCTTCAGCATTACGGCTTGGGGATGCTAGAAGGTTTTTTATGGGAATTGCTGAAAGCGGGGCATAATCAAGCAGCGTTGAATCTGTGTACCTCCACAGCGATGATGAATGAATTGACAACACACGGTATAGAACGGGTGAATTTGTGGCAAAGGGGGGTGGATACAGAATTATTTCACCCGGATTTGGCTAGTGGGGAAATGCGATCGCGTTTATCCCAAAACCATCCAGAAAGCCCCTTGCTACTTTACGTCGGGCGTTTGGGTGCTGAAAAAGAAATTGAGCGCATCAAACCAATTTTAGAGGCAATTCCCGCAGCCCGGTTGGCATTGGTGGGAGATGGTCCCCACCGCCAAACGCTGGAGAAACACTTTGCTGGGACAAACACCCATTTTGTCGGTTATCTTACTGGAAGAGATTTAGGTTCTGCTTTTGCTAGCGCCGATGCTTTTATTTTTCCTTCCCGTACAGAAACGTTAGGATTAGTATTATTAGAAGCAATGGCTGCGGGGTGTCCGGTAGTAGCTGCGCGATCGGGTGGAATTCCTGATATTGTTACAGACGGGGTGAATGGATATCTTTTTGAGCCAGAAGCTGATATTCAAAGTGCCATTACTGCTACTGTTCGCCTTCTAGAACAGAAACAAGAACGAGAAATTATCCGTCAAAACGCCCGACGAGAAGCGGAACGTTGGGGCTGGGCATCTGCTACACGCCAGCTACAAGACTACTATCAAAAGGTGATCTACTCGGAAGTTCCCAAAGCAGCATAAGCAAAATTTGCTAATTAGTGATTGATAATTGAAAATTGCGGATTAGGGATTGCGAATAACCCTAGTCCCCAGTACGCCAGTTGCTTCAAGTCGGTAGAGCCAGCCGCTTTCAGAGCACTGGCTCCCCTAGTCCCTAGTCCCCAGTCCCTAGTCACCAGTCCCTAATCATGACACTTCCCAGCCCTGGTAGCGTCTTGGCTACATTAACTGAACTTACTCAAGTTAATCGCACCCACGCCCTACTACGTCGTGTCAAAGACCTTTCTGTAAACGAATTTGTTTGCTTACTAGATTTCATCACTGCCGAATTCCAGCAATTTCTTAGGGCAATTGAATTAATCAATAATGAAGCCCTAGAAACCATGCTGGAGAAGGTGCTAGAAGCAATTACACTCAAGATTGGTCAAATTCTCCAAGCAGAACACACCACCATTTTTTTAGTTGACAATGACAAAGGTCAACTATGGTCAAAAGTTACCCAAGATAATACCCAAAAACCTTTAGAAATTCGCACTCCCATCACAGTCGGCATTCCCGGTCATGTTGCCAGTACAGGTGAAGGTCTGAATATATCTAAAGCATCTACTCACCCGCTATTTAGCCCAGAATTAGAAAAACAAATGGGCTACAAGATTCGCAATATTTTATGTATGCCAGTTGTTAGTAGCAAAAATCAGATAGTGGCGGTAGTGCAACTCGCAAATAAAGCGGGAAATATTCCTTTTAATTATGATGATGAGGGGCGTTTTCGTGACTTTGCTGCTTCTATTGGTATTATCTTGGAAAGCTGCCAATCTTTCTATGTAGCAGCTCGCAATCAACGGGGTGCGACGGCTCTTTTACGGGCTACTCAAACATTAGGGCAGAGTTTGGATTTAGAAGCTACTTTGCAGATAGTAATGGAACAAGCCCGAATTTTGATGCAAGCAGACCGCAGCACGCTGTTTTTGCATCGCAAAGAAATGGGCGAACTTTGGACGAAGGTGGCGGCGGCGGATGGCAAAACGATGATAGAAATTCGTATTCCTGCCAATCGTGGGATTGTTGGCTATGTGGCATCTACTGGTCAAGCTTTGAATATCTCTGATGCTTACAAAGACCCCCGCTTTGACCCAACTACAGATAGAAAAACTGGATATGTAACTCGCAATATTCTTTGTTTGCCAGTGTTTAATTCAGCTAATGAATTAATTGGCGTAACACAGTTAATTAATAAGCAGCAAGGCAGTTTTACCGCTTCTGATGAAGAGTTTATGCGAGCCTTTAATATTCAAGCAGGAATTGCTGTAGAAAATGCTCGCTTGTTTGAAAGTGTATTGTTAGAAAAACAGTATCAAAAAGACATTCTACAAAGTCTATCAGATGCGGTAATTTCTACAGATATGGAAGGTCGGATTGTCACAATTAATGATGCAGCATTAGAGTTACTTGGTTGTCCTTTGGGCGAAGTTAATGCCAAAAATAATAAGCTTTTATGGTCAGAAAATCTTATTGAACGGCTAGTTTGGGAGGTTGTGCCGATTGAAAATCTGCAAATGCGGTTGGAAGATAGTTTAAACACTGGTGCAAGACATTATGTGCCTGAGCAAACTTTGACGGTGGGACTTCATCAAGTTAAAAAAAGTCAGCCGCGTGCAGAAGTCACGAAGGTTGAGCGGATTGGCGTTGAAGAGTTAGGAGTTAATAGTGAAGAAATTAGCACGAATGGTATTTATATTTTGGCAGTGCGCGATCGCACTAACCCAGATATATTCATCCCTTGGAATCAACCGCTTACTCCCCAATCTGAATTGTTGACTTCTTCTGCTGTCCAACGAATAGAACGCAGTACCAATCTCACTGTCAACCCGCTAACTAACCCAGAAGGCGGTGTGCGCGGTGGTTTGGTGGTGTTAGAAGACATCAGTCAGGAAAAACGGATGAAAACTACGATGTACCGTTACCTGACACCCCATGTGGCAGAGCAAGTTATGGCACTGGGAGAAGATGCTTTAATGGTGGGTGAGCGCAAAGAAGTCACCATTTTGTTTTCTGATATCCGAGGCTACACCACGCTGACGGAAAATCTGGGTGCGGCTGAAGTAGTATCGCTGCTAAATCAGTATTTTGAAACAATGGTGGAGGCGGTTTTTAACCACGAAGGTACTCTAGATAAGTTTATTGGCGATGCTTTAATGGCGGTGTTTGGTGCGCCTTTACCGCTAATAGAAAACCATGCTTGGAAGGCGATACAAGCGGCGTTGGATATGCGACAAAGACTGGCGGAATTTAACCAACGACGGATTATTCAGGCGCAGCCAGAAATCCATATTGGCATTGGTCTTAGTTCTGGGGAAGTGGTTTCAGGTAATATCGGTTCCCAGAAACGGATGGACTACACGGTAATTGGAGATGGCGTGAATTTGAGTTCGCGCTTAGAAGGAGTAACTAAAGAATATGGTTGCGACATTATTTTAAGTGAGTTCACTTACCAGATGTGCAGCCATCGCATCTGGGTACGCGAATTGGACAGAATTCGGGTTAAAGGTAAAAATCAGGCGGTAAATATTTACGAGTTAATTGGCGATCACTCTACTCCCCTAGACGACGCCACCCATGAGTTTTTGTCCCATTACCATGCTGGACGTGCTGCTTATTTATCTCGCCACTTCCAGGAGGCGATCGCCTGCTTTGAAGCCGCCAAATTGATTCGACCAAAAGACCAAGCTGTTAATATCCACATAGAACGCGCTCTTAATTACCAACAAACACCTCCCCCAAGTTCCTGGGATGGAGTCTGGACGATGCTTGCAAAGTGAGGAGTCAGGAGTCAAGAGGCTCGGAGTTATTC
>CAXTNZ010000227.1:0-11606 GCA_964245695.1 uncultured bacterium
ACGACGGCGCAAATCACCTGAGTAAGCTACTGGCATAGAATCAAACAATCACTTTTTGTATAGCTTACTGTAGATTGTGGTTCAATTACCTGAAAATTGCTGTAATGGGTACTCTATTTCCGCCGCGTTGTACTAGGCATCAAGGGGAAAAGTGGTATTCTGCAATCGATGTCAACGCGCACCGCCTTTTTGAGTGACTCAACTCATCGTATAGTTTTCCACTACACGCCTAAGCACTCCTCCTGGCTCAATCAAATTGAGATCTGGTTTAGCATTTTAGTCCGCAAACTGCTAAGACGAGGAAGTTTTTCTTCTCAAGCAGACCTCAAAGCCCGGATCTTGGAATTTATCAACTACTTCAATCGCAAATCAGGCGAAGCCGTTTTAATGGACTTACAAGGGCAAGCCATTAAGTGCTTAAATGGTAGGCGTATTTCCGCCCAAGTCTACTAGTGCTTTTGATGAGGCGATCGCGCACCCGTGTAGAAAATTCTCCCAAGGTGGAAGCTGCAAAAAAGCGCAAATCTTCAAATATTCCTTGAAAAGGAATGCTTTCGGGTCTTATAGGGCAAACGCATCAAAATAGGATCTAAAGATGAGGTATAGTAGGGGGTTGTATTTTTGCCAGCATTTCAGGCGATCGCAAAGGAAGTAAATTAATGAACCCGAATCAGTTCTGGCGAATGTTTGAAGACGAGTGGTTTACTCCTAAGTATCGCCTGAAGAAGCTGTTAGGCGCGGGATCGTTTGGTGCTGTATTTCTTGCAGACGATGTCGTTGCCGATCGCGTCATGAGAGAAGTTGCCATCAAAATTTTTTCCGATGAAAGCGGACAGCAAGAGCGTCAAATTGCGGAGTTGCAAACTGCTATCTCTCTCAAACATCCTAGCTTACTGGAGGGTTTCAGTCCCGAACAGGGTTGGCTCAAAGGAATTGAGTGTCTCGGTTTAGTCATGGAACTGGCTCAAGAGTCTCTGGGGCTGCGGTTGCAACGGGGCAGTTTACCCCTAGCAGAAGTCAAAGCTATGGTGAAGAACTTGGCAGGTGCGCTGCATTATTTGCACGGTCGCGGCATTGTGCATCGAGACCTGAAACCTGCCAATATCATGCAAGTGGGCGGACAATGGAAGCTGACAGATTTTGGGATTTCCCGGCTCTTGGAAAACCGCAATGGTAGTGAAACCGCCCCCAGTCATCAAGTGGGAACGATCGCTTATGCACCCCCAGAATCATACACTGGTAAAATTAGTCTGACGTGGGACTTGTGGTCGTTGGGGGTGGTCATTGCCGAAACGCTGACAGGCAAACATCCCTTTGCAAGCAATACCATCGAAGAGATGATGCAGCGGGTGACAATTGAAAACCATTACCTCCCTTCAGAACTGCCTGCTCCCTTCGCTTCAATTGTCCAGGGTTGCTTGGTCAAAGACTACACAAAGCGCTGGACGGCTGCTCAGGTTCTTGCTGCTTTCGACCCCACTTCAGATTTAGGCAGAGTAACGGTGTTATTGCCTCTTTCGCCCAGCTTTCGCAAAATTCTCCCTACAGGAGCAGGAGCGCAGGGATACGTCTCAATCCCAAACTCCGGGATTCGGATTGAAGTTGAGGAGTCGCCCAATACTGAGTTAACAGAAGATGTCAGTGTACACAAGCAGGGCAAACAGAAGAGTCAAGCGATCGCCCTGAGGGGGCGACAAATCAACTACCAAGAACGGCTTCCTGGTGGTGCAATGCTGGATATGATTGCCATTCCTGCTGGGAGTTTTTTAATGGGAACCGCCACAGAAGACATTGAGCAGGTTTTACGCCTGGAAACCTGGTTTAAACGCTTTGACGTGGAAAAGTGGTTGCGCCCGGAAATGCCCCAGCATCGGGTTAGTGTACCTGCCTTTTACATCAGTAAGACACCGATTACCCAGGAGCAATGGCAGGCTGTATTTACGAACAATCCTTCGCAATTTAGCAGTCCGTTGCGTCCGGTGGAAAATGTCTCTTGGTGGGATGCGCTTGAGTTTTGCGATCGCCTCTCTCAACTCACAGGCAAACTTTATTGCCTGCCCACCGAAGCAGAGTGGGAATATGCTTGCCGCGCCGGAACCCAAACCCTCTACAGTTTCGGTAACCGTAAACAGCTGCTCCCAAGCTATGCCTGGTACACCTGGAACGCCCGGAACAAAACTCAACAGGTAGGACAAAAGAAGCCAAATGCCTGGGGGCTGCACGATCTGCACGGCTTAGTCTGGGAGTGGTGTGAAGATACCTGGCACGAAAGTCACAATGGTGCACCCACCGATGGCAGCGCCTGGAGCGACGAAGCAGGGCATCCGACGAAGCACGTAGTACGAGGTGGCTCTTGGTACAGCTTGGCAGACGATTGTCGCTGTGCCTACCGTTTTTGTTTTGATGCCAGTTTCCGATACCCTAGCATTGGGGTTCGCGTGGTCGCATCTTAACCTTGACTTATTACCTTATATATAGTAATAACAATCACATTGAATTTCCGCCCCTGCTTAAAAGACGGAGATAACTATCCTTGTCGCATTTTCTGTGTGTTTGCCATGTTGCCAATTTCTGCCCGTTGGATTCAAGAGTTTGAAAAACACCTGTATCGCCGCCAGCATTTGATTCTATATAGCAACATTCACGATCAATTTCTCTGGGAGGGCACTTATCAGGGCATGGCAGAATTCCTCAATGCCTATTTCCTCAACCTGGGATTTGACCTGATTATTCGTTACGATCCGGTGGATGGCTTGACCTTTCCTCAGTCAGAAATGCGGCAACTGTTTGATGAACTGGCACGGCAGCGATTGGCAGAGCAGCAACTCGAACGTCTGGGACAGTCCTCTACTCCGGCGGCACCTGCAATTGCAGATCCCATGCAACTTCCATCCCGTGCTAATCCAGGAGCAGTGGTGCAACGGCTGACTAGCACTTACTTGTCGCCAGATGTAGCATTTGGTCATCTGCGGGCAGTGATTTCCCAGCCCTTAACCTCTGTGGTGGCGATCGCCGATTTGGGGGATATGCTGACTGCCGATCCAGAACGCTATCTGCTGGATGAACGTCATCTACTGATGTTACTAAAAAAATGTACCTTGGAAGGGGCGGTAATTCGTGAAGGACATCTCACCGGCTATCGCAACACCCTCATCCTTTTGGCAAGCGATCTCCGGCGAGTGCCTGCCTGGTTTTACACCAGCAATCCCTTTGTCGCCTTAGTGCAGGTTTCCCGCCCCAATAAGGAAGAACGCCTTCAGTTTATCCTACGCTTTGGTCAAAAGGGATTTTATGGGGGAGACCAGATCAATGTCCAACGTTCCAGCCCTCAGCAACTATGCGATCTCGAACTTGCCGCTGAGGAATTTGCTGCCTTAACTGACGGTTTTCAAACAATGGATCTAGAAGCTATCCGGCACACATCGTGGCGAGAACGCATTCCCCTGAGTCCCAAAACAGTGTTGCGCTTGGTAGACTTCTACAAATTTGGACAACGGGATGAACCCTTTGAGAAGATCAGTGCAGATAAAATTGCTTATGCTAGGGAGGAACTATCCGAATCTGTCATCGGTCAACCTCGCGCTATAGAAGCCGTAACCAATCTACTCACTAGCGCCAAAGTGGGTATCAGCCTGAGTAATGTCAGCGGTCGCAACAGCAAGCCAAAAGGAATTTTCTTTTTTGTTGGACCTACTGGTGTTGGTAAAACCGAGTTAGCAAAATCACTCACGCGCCTGATATTTGGAGATGAGCAGGCGTTTGCCCGCTTTGATATGAGCGAGTACAAAGAAGAACACGCGGCTGAGAAATTAGCGGGTGCCCCACCTGGTTTTGTCGGTTATGAAGAGGGAGGAATACTCACCAACCGCATCTTGGAGCGTCCTTACAGCATTCTGCTGTTTGATGAAATTGAAAAAGCTCATCCCAAAGTTCTGGATAAGTTTCTCCAAATTTTGGAGGATGGTCGCCTTACTGATGGTAAAGGGCAGACAGCTTATTTCAATCAGACCGTAATTATTTTCACCAGTAACATTGGCGCTTCTGACTTAAGCGATCCTCAAACGGGAGCCATTATCCGTAATGGCATTATGACCGAGGTGCAACGGCAAGGCGTTAATTCCTTCAATTATGGTCAGGTCGAAGCGCATTTTCGCTCGGAAGTTCACTGGCACTTCACCAGCCGTATTGGTCGTGCTGAACTCCTGAATCGTCTGGGTGACAGTATTGTGGTGTTTGACTTGCTCCGTCCGGAGTTTGTCTGGAAAATTGGCGAGAAGTTTCTTCGGCAGTTGGCTGAATCTGCCTGGGATAAATATCGGTTACTGGTGCTGTTTCAAACTTCGGTATTGGAAGTCCTGAGTATTAATATGCAGGAGGCTGATAATTTACTGTTTGGCGGTCGGCGGATTAAAACTTTACTAGAAACCCTGATTGAACGCCCTCTTAACCGCTGGATTTTTGAGAACTATCCTGATTTCAATGTCTTGGCAGGAAAGCGGTTAATTGTCGGTCTTGGACACAACAGTGTATTATCGGTAACAGAGAGTCTGTCTGGATAAATTATCTGATTTTAGATACTTACTTATAATTATAATCTAAAATCCCAAATTTTCAATTTAAAATCTGAAAAATTGATATGTTCAACTTGCAACTTGCCTGGGATCGTCCTGCCAAAATAAATTCGCAATCGGAACACATTTTACGGGTACGGATCGTACCTTCGGGCGTAAGCACCCAAACCTTACCTTTGCAATTGGCAGTTGCTCTAGATACCAGCGCTTCGATGCAAGGTGAAAAGTGGGAACGAGCGAAAGCAGCCTGTCAAGAATTAGTCGCGCAGCTACGACCAGGCGATCGCCTCTCCTTATCAGGATTTGCCGACTGGGTGACTCCTGTTGTGCAAAATCTTCAACACAACCAAGGCGAACTCCAAGCTGTTCTAGACACGCTGGTTGCCGAAGGAGTCACCCGAACTGACTTGGGGCTGAACTGGATAAAGTCTGCTTTGCCGCCATCAAGCAAAGCAAGGGTAGGAATTATAATTACAGACGGGCATCCAACCACTGACTCTGGAGAGATTCTGGAGGATATAAGCCCACTGGTTGAGCAAGCCGAGACGATGGCAGCCGAGGGCATTACGCTTTGTACGGTAGGATTAGGGGATGCTGGTGACTTTAATTCACCGCTTCTGATCGGACTTAGCGATCGCGGGCAAGGCGCGTTTATATATGCCGATAACCCTACATTGCTCGCAACCCAACTGCAAAACCGTTTACAGGCATTACAGACGATTGCAGTTGAAGATGTAACCATAAAACTGGACTTAGCTGCGTTCGTCAAATTAAAAAGCTGCTGCCAGTTTCGTCCTGATTACCTCCCTTTGGTAGAAACTGCTACGGGGGAAATTCTTCTGCGAAATTTGCGAGCAGATACCTCAACAGATGTGCTGTTGGCGTTAGAAGTATCTGCCCAGAAACCAGGTCAACTAAGCGGTAGTTACACAATTGCACAGATTCAATTGCAGACATCAGAATTTTCTCTCACGGCTAGTGCAGCGCTGCAATTCACTTCCTCTTATCGAGAGGCACAACAAATTAATCTGGAAGTAGATCGCGATCGCCTAGTATGGGACATCAATCGCTTCAGCACAGAACTAGCTTATGTGAACGATCCTCTGCAAACTGGGGAACTACTCAGCCACATCCAAGCAGCAGCGCTCAAATCCGGGCAAATAGCCATTGCCGCTGAGGTAACGCAGCAACTGGATAACCTGTATAAAACGGGCAAACTGACCGCCCACCAAGCAACAGGCTTGCTCAGAGCAACTCGTCAATTGGGAGATGTATGATGGTTGGTGGCTTTGGTTGCGATCCGATTCCTGGTTTAGCTCAACTTAAACCTGAGACAACTTATCTGCTTGTCCTAAATGGTCCTGGGGCTAACGAGTCCTTTTCCCTGAATCGGATGCGATCGCTGCTTGGGCGTAACCATCCCCCTCACTTTACTGTTGATATTGACCTGAGTACCTATGAGTTAAGCTTTCCTGCTACAATCTCGCGTCATCATGCGGTTATCCAGTGGGCTAACAGTAAACTTCAGATTATCGATCTCAAAAGTCGCAATGGTACGTTTGTCAATAAGCAGCAACTGATTCCTCAATCAGCCAATCAGCCCTCAGACCCTGTTGTGCTTACAGTGGGTAGTAAAATCAGACTTGGCGATCTGGAGTTTGCAATTGTTGTTGCTGGATTTTGACAGGTTAAGACAAAATCAGCGTAAGAATGAATGATGCTTTTAAATATGACGCGATCGCTATTTGAAAAATTATGTTTTATACCCCATTTTTTCGCATCAATTTAAGCATTATTGCTTATTGACAAATGATTCATGACCTTAACCTGTCACAGATACACTACAGTAGACCGTGTGAAAACTCAGAGACTGCATCAGCAAGGGACTTAACAATTCAGCATTTTTCTTTTCCTCTGTGAGCGCTCTAATCAGCAACTGAGGCAGGACGTTGTTGGCTCAAAACTTGGTAAGCATAGCTAAAATCGTCAGTTGTAATTCGGATTGCAGTTGGATCGCTCATCCCACCAGAGCGATAGCGACGGATAGCTTCCACAGCAGAGCGATCGCCTAGCAATGCCAAATCTGCGCCGTTCCAACCCTCAGTTAATGCCGCCCAGTATGCTAAATCCACATCTTGCAATGGACGGTCTTGGTTGTGGACTTGTAGAATTGCCAAGCGGCTTTCTAAATTTGGTAAATCCACTAATAATTGTAAATCTAACCGTCCAGCCCTGAGTATAGCTGAGTCTAGGGCATCAGGACGATTAGTGGCAGCAATCACCAGGATGGTAGCGCCTGTTTGCAAACCGTCCAATTCTGTAAGCAATTGTCCCACGACGCGATCGCTCACTCCAGAATCGCCACTGTAACGCCCTCTGGCTGGTGCTAAAGTATCGATTTCATCTATAAATATAACGCACGGAGCGGCAAGTCTAGCTTTGGCGAACAATTCCCGCACCGCTTGTTCGCTCGCACCCACCCACTTACTTAGTAATTCCGGACCGTTGACACAGATAAAATTAGCTCTAGCTTGGGAAGCAACGGCTTTGGCTAACATAGTTTTGCCAGTTCCAGGTGGTCCCCAAAGTAAAATGCCTTTGGGTGGTCGCGCTTTTGTTTTTAGGTAAAGTTCTGGATGTAGCAGTGCGCCTTCTACCGATTCGCGCAAAGTTTGTTTGATTTCCTCCAACCCACCAATTTCTGACCAAGCAACGTTAGGGGATTCTACTTCTACCGAACGCAAAACGGCGGGTTTTATTTCTTTAAGTGCTTGCAAAAAATCTGACTGTTGTACCGTCATCGTGTCGGGAATTTGAGCCTCAATTGAGGGGACTTGGCGGCGCAAAGCGCTATAAGCAGCTTTTTGACAGACAGCTTTCAAGTCTGCACCCACAAATCCGACGGCTAAATCTGCGATCGCTTCTAAGTTTACCGTCTGGTCTAAAGGCATAGCGCCAGTGAGAATTTGCAATATCTCCAAGCGTCCCTGACGGTCTGGAACGCGAAACAGCACTTCACGGTCAAATCTGCCGGGGCGACGCAATGCGGGGTCAAGATGGTCGGGGCGATTCGTGGCGGCTAGCACAATTACACCTTTAGTTTGGGCAAAGCCGTCCATGAGGCTGAGGAGTTGTGCGACTAGCCGTTTTTCCACTTCCCCTTCTACTTTGCTGCGATCTGGGGCGAGGCTGTCGATTTCATCAATAAATATTATGCACGGGGCGCTTTTCGCAGCTTTATCAAAGAGTTCCCGCAGTCTTTGTTCGGCTTCTCCGTAGTGTTTGCCAATGACTTCTGGTCCGACTATGGCGATGTGGTTAACTCCCAGTTCTTCTGCAAGGGCGCGGGCAGTAAGAGTTTTGCCAGTACCGGGGGGACCAACCAATAGAACGCCGCGTGTGGGTTCTAGTCCTAGTTTGGCGAGTAAGTCAGGACGTTTTAAAGGTATGGCGATTAATTCTTTCAGTTCTTTGAGGACTTCTCCAAGTCCGCCCACATCTTTCAAGGAGGAACTTGCTGATGAGGAGTGAGGTGTAACTGGGTTTGAGGATGTAGAACTCGCTCCGCCAGTATTATAGCTAGATGGCTGTGGAGTGCGGAAGCTACTTGTGCCTGCATGGACATTCACATAACCAGGACGGGGAATACCACCTGAACGGGGTATACTGCTAAGAGGACGAGTTCGGAACTGCATATCTGCCTTGAGTTCTCCATTTTCAATCTTTTCTTCCAAGGCTTTCGCAAGTTCTAATAACTGCTCAAAACCTTTGAATAAATCGCTCATCAAATTCCTCCCTATTTTTTGCAGTCACACTTTTACTCGTCAAACTGTGTAGAGTTGCTACTATAAAATCCTACTATTTTTGTACGATTTTTGTAGGACTGGGTAGTTGCTGTGGCTGTTTAATATTATTTTTAGTATCAGATTTATGAATGAACCGCAGAGGCACAGAGAACACAGAGAGGATGAATAAGAGCGCTTAGTTAAAATAATAGATTTGCAGCTCCTTTAATTCGGTCTAGCGGTTCCACGGAACGGGGTAAAATTGGTAAGCGAATAATAGTTTGATCGGCAAATAAACCAGCATTAAGTGAGTTATCTTGACTGTATCGGTTATGCACTATATAACGCTGTGGAACTCTCATGTTTTGCAAAGACTGAGTTAACCGCACTTGTTCGGCAATAATTGCAGCTTGAGCTTGGATGACACCAATAAATTCAGTATGGTGGGGGTCTTTTAATTTCTTCTGCGCTTGTACAACTTGTTGTCGTAAATTCCGCAGCCTTCCCATAAAATCTACTCTACCTAAAACATTTTGATACTTCATCCACAGTTTGAATATCCAGGCTAGCCAATCTGCCAATGCAGATGGCATTTCCAGAAAGCGCAGAAGATGACCGGTAGGGGCAGTATCCAGAATAATTAAATCTTGCTGTTTGCGCTCTAATAAATCCATCACTGTAATGAGAGACAGCATTTCATCAATACCAGGTAAAGCTTGGGCTACAATTTGTCGCCATGCTTGGGGAGTGTAAGCGATTTTTACCGCTCCGGCTTCTGATCCTTCACCGCTCATCATTTCGGCTAATTCCCAGAGATAGTCATTTCGGAACTGTTCTAATACTATCTCGGCATCGATTTCTTGACCGCTTAAATTGGCAGTTATCTGAGTGGGTTCGTGTTTTAATTTTGCCCCAAAAGCATCTCCCAAAGAATGGGCGGGGTCGATGGAAATGAGGCGAATATTTTTATCAGGATAACGACTTGCTAACGCCCACCCTATAGCAGCTGCTACTGTCGTTTTTCCAACTCCTCCTTTGCCGCCAACAAGGATAAGTTGCCGTCCTTCTGCGATAAAATCGCTGAAACTGGGTAGGACTTTAGCGGGCCATTGTATAAGTGGTGGTGGAGCAATTGCAACTGTATCAATTTTTTGAATTTGGTTAATAATATTATCTAACGCTGCACTGCCAAGGGGTTCTGATGCTTGTTGTGGCACAATAAAAACAGCTTGGTTTCCTGGTAGTTTTACGAATTTATTTAGTAATTTTTGTTGTTCGCTATAGCGGTCTAAATCTGTATCGGCATCTAGTACAATTTGGTTAATGAATAAGCCACTGCTGGGAATTTCTAATACTTGCAAGCTTTCTAGAAATCGTTCTGTTTCCAAGAGGCTCATAGGTTCGGCGATCGCCACCACCAAGCAAGCGCTTATATCTTGATTTTGCAGCAGGCATCTGCCTTCTGCTAATTCATGTTTCATATTGACCAAAAAGTCATCGACTTCATCGGCGGTATAACTTCGCTTAAAACTTTGGGTAATGACCCGATGTTTTTCTTGGAATAATTCTAAAGAATTTAAAACTATATCTAAAAAATCTTTGATTCCCAATAAGTTTAAAGTGTGACCGGAAGGAGCCATATCTACTACTACGCGATCTACCACTTTTTCTGTCAGCAGGCGTTGAATTTCCAACAGACCCATAATTTCATCTAAACCGGGCCAGTCTAAATCCCAAACAGGTGTTAAGTCTTCGCCCTCAACAAAACTTCCCCGCTCAACTAATACCTCTAAAAACTTGCCGTATTTTGCCTTAAATTCTAGGAGTAATTCTTTAGCATCTAACGCCCGAACGCTCAAGTTAGGTAAATCAGGTAAGGGTAAAGCGTTGTCTTGCACTTTTGTTTGTAGCACATCGCCTAAAGAATGTGCCGGATCTGTAGATATTAACAGTATTTGTTCGTTGGGAAATAATCTCGCCCAGCGCCGAGCAAAACCGCAGGCAATGGTAGTTTTTCCTACTCCACCTTTACCGCTAAACATTGCTAGGTGAAGCGAATCGTACTTTACCATATCATCCATCTCTACACCTCCTGAGATTTTTTATATTGAAAAATTCAAGATATAACTTTTAGATAAAATGGTAAGGAGGTAGGGCTTCTCCTAATTGTAATTCCCAACGATAACACGCTTTTTGCCAAGCTATAAATTGTTCTGCAAGTAAGGATTCGTCTTGACAACTGACTAAAAGATAAATCCGCGCTTCTTCACCCTGCGGTTGAACAACAATTGCCGACTTATATATCTGGGTAATTAGATGAACTGCATTTTCCCACTCCGCAGTTTGAGCTATTTGAAAGTCTTGCTGTGTTTGATAACGTTGTTTCTTAGCTAAAAAATACTGTTTTCCTCCTGCTTCAGGCGTTATAACTGGTTCATCTATTCGGGGAATAAACTTCAAGATATATTCGGCTTTGCCATTTAGTTGGCGTAGCTTTTCTAGATATTTCTCAGCGTGCGATTCTAGATGAGTCAGTAAGCTTTCTTTTGAGGTAAAGGAAGTGCCGAACCGCAAGGGTAAAATTGTAGTCTGGCGAAATAGTTCGCAAATGACTTGATCGTGCGACAAAACTGCTTGGATTAATCGTTCGTCATCGTTTTGCAATGATTCTAAAGACACTTCTGGTTCCACCAAAGCTGAAACGCCAGCATGACTTATAAAAAGTACGCGATCGCCAATGCCGACAGGTAACTCCAAAACGGTGGCTGGTGTCTCTAGAAAAGCGTAAGTGTAAAAGTTAGACAGTTCCACGCTTAGTCGCAAAGGTAAAAGTTTTTTCTCAATTGGCACTTCAACTTGTTTCCAGGTTGCTCCAGTTATCTTACCGTGATTGGCGTTTTTGGTTTTGTCAGAGACTGTATCACCATTGCCTTCATTCAAGGGCCAGTAGCCCACTAATCCGGGTTCGTTGCCCACGAGACGACGCGACATATCGGCTTGGATTTCCGCCTGGGAACGAGCTGAATTCCAAATACGGAATTCAGCCATTTGCCCTTTAAAGAAATGCCGCCCCCCTCCCACTGCCCCTCGACTTAAGTAGAGCGGTGAATTGTTCTGAGTTGTTCCTATGGTTGTATCATTTGCGCTTGCCACTTGGACACCATCTACATACAAGTATAGTTGCGAACTTTGCTTAACAAATGCAACGTAATGAAACTGTTGATCGTTAATCGGTTCCAAACAGGAGACA
>CAXTNZ010000228.1:0-11580 GCA_964245695.1 uncultured bacterium
TCTCCTACCTACGACTTAATCTACATCGGCGGGGCGTTAGGCGCGATTCATGCGGCGGTGATGGCACAACTGGGGTATAAGGTGCTATTGGTGGAAAGATTGCCTTTTGGGCGGATGAACCGGGAATGGAATATTTCCCGCGATGAGATCCAAAGCTTAGTCAACCTAGGTTTGGTGACTCCCGCTGAGGTGGAAAGCATCATTGCACGGGAGTACAAAGACGGATTTAATAAGTTTTTTGATGGTAATAATCCTGTCTTATTGCGATCGCCTGTATTGCACACTCCCACAGTGCTAAATGTGGCGTTGGATTCCGATAAATGGCTGCAACTATGTGGACAAAAGCTAAAAGCCGCAGGCGGGGAAATTTGGGATGAGACAGAGTTTACCCGTGCGGATATTTATGAATCACAAGTTGTGCTAAATGTCAAGCATTTGCATAGTCAAACTGAGAAGCAAGTGAGTGGGCGAGTGCTGGTGGATGCAATGGGCACGGCTTCCCCCATCGCATGGCAATTAAACGGCGGTCGTGCCTTTGATAGTGTTTGCCCGACGGTGGGAGCGGTGATTGAGGGTGGATTTGAGCCAGGGGCGTGGGATTCGCAGTATGGCGACGTTCTTAACAGCCACGGCGATATTTCACGGGGAAGACAGTTGATTTGGGAATTGTTTCCCGGCGCAGGTGAAGAACTGACGATTTATTTATTTCATTACCACGAAGTAAATCGGCAAAATCCCGGTTCCTTGCTGGAAATGTACGAGGACTTTTTCACGATTTTGCCAGAGTATCGACGCTGCGATATGGACAAGCTGGTGTGGAAAAAGCCGACATTTGGGTATATACCGGGGTATTTTAGTGTCGGGAGTAGCGATCGCAAAGTTGCTTTTGATAGATTATTAGCGATCGGTGACGCAGCATCACTTCAGTCTCCCCTCGTCTTTACTGGCTTTGGTTCTTTGGTTCGCAACTTGGAACGCTTAACAAGTCTTTTAGATACCGCCCTGAAGCATGACTTGCTAAGTTTCCGACACTTGAATCAAATTAGCGCCTACCAAAGTAATGTTTCTGTAACTTGGTTATTTTCCAAAGGGATGATGGTTCCCACAGGGAAATTTTTACCACCCCAACGAATTAACTCGATGCTGAATACCTTTTTTGGGCTATTAGCAGACGAACCCCTAGAAGTGGCAGATAATTTCATCAAAGATAGATGCGATTGGTTCACCTTTAACCGCCTAGCACTGAAAGCAGCTCGCACAAATCCTCAATTGCTGCTATGGATTTGGGAACTTGCAGGACCTAGGGATTTAATGCGGTGGGTTGGGAACTACTTTAACTTTGGTGGTTACGCGTTTGTCAGCGCTTTGCTAATTCGATGGTTTCCGCGCTTCCTACCCCAAATCCAGCCTTGGCTTGAACCCCGCAATCCAGCATTGTGGTTACGGCTATTGGCGCTTAACTACGCCCTCACCATTGGTAAACCGCGCTCCCAAAACCAGCTGACAAAAGTCAGCCCAGAAGCGAGAATTCAAATTAGTCATTAGTTAATGGTTAGTTGTTCTCCTAACTCCGCGCCTTCTAAGTTCTAATTCATCATCGGTACGGGCGGGGTTATCCCGCCCCTACTAAGCACTAACCAACGATACAAGTACACCATTCGGATCGCGCACACGCGCAATTGTCTGTCCCCCTGGCTGGGTTTTTGGCGCATCTAATCCTTTTGCGCCCGCCCCAATTGCTCTCATATAAGCGGTTCCAACGTCAGGAGTGATGAATGATATTTGAATTGATGCTGGAGGTTGTGCGGGATTGTTGGGATGGAATCCGCTGGGAAATAACTTCTGCGCTTCGTTGGTTGAGGAGAAAGCAAGCGTGGTGTTCCCCGTTTCCAATTCCGCCCACATAGACTCGCCCATCTCCCGGAGATGGCGACGAACTAGACCAAAAGCTCTTTCATAAAACTCGACGGCTTTAACTACATCGTCAACCCAAATAATTGTGTAACCAAACTTCATGACTTTGCTCCCTGTATGCGTGCGCTCGCAAATAGCTCATACTAATTCTCTCGCGAATATGCTCTTTGTAGGGCGGGTGCCCATCACACAATTTGTTTTTTTATTAAGGGCACCTTTAGAGAAAGTTGGTATCAAAACATAAACTTGTATAGTAAGTTAACAATTTTCAATAACCAAAAACAATAAAAATTGCCAATAGATGTCTAAATCTCGGCGTATTTTACTATTAATCTACTTAATTTTGCTTGGTGGATGTTTAAAGTTTGGTAACAACTACACTCAGAAAAACCGGCAATCTCCACCTGTGGAAGAAATTGGCAAGTGGCTGGGTGCGCCTTTGCCTAGTAGCTATGCAAATTTACAGTATTACATTATTGGTGATACTCCCGATTCACAGGCAAGAATTGCTATCAATGTGCCGAAAGAATATTTCCTAATGCTGATTAAAAAGCAAAACTTAGTCAAATATGACGAATTCAAAAATCAGCTACCCAATGACCTGAAGCCAAGAAAATGGCTGGATAGCAACGCTCCCAAAAACTTTATCAAAAAACCACTTTCGACTACAACAATATGGATTACGAAAAATAATTTTTATCCTAAATATTATTGGTATCAAGACTCAACATTATATATGGTTTATTCGTCTAGATAAATTTTAATTTTCAACTTTGTAATGAGGGCTTTAGCGCTAAAGCCCTCACTGCAAACTTTATTTAACTTTCTCTGATGCAAGAAGCCGTTGAGAGAATTTGTGCTTTTTGTTGCATCAGTTCAATATCTGATGGGAACCAAGAGCGAGGTGCTTGACAGTGATGAGCTACTAGCAATCCCCATAATCCTCTAGGAATCAAAACTGGTACAACTAGGTTAGCGCGAACTTGTAAATTACGAAGAAAATCTCGGTGACAAGCCTGAATTGGTTCTAATTCTATATCAGCGATCGCTCGTACCCTTCCTGCTAAATACATATCAGCATACTCATTGTTAAAACAATCATCAGGTCCGGTTGAACCTAAAATTGATAATTCATCAGAACTCAAAGATTCAAACGTTACCTGTCCCTCCCACTTTCCGTAAAAATAATACAGAACCACGCGATCAACTTGGAGCAACTCTCTAAGTTGGTTCGTTGTTTGTCTAACTAATGCATCCCGCTCAATTGTTTGACAAAGGCGATCTAGTACTCGTTGCAAACCCCTATCTTTATGCCCATTTGAGCTGGGGTCAAATTCTTGATGCGAATGAATTTGCACAGGTTTGAAATGGCTACTGAGTAAAGATTCTTGAATTTATATGGTAACTTATCAAACCTATGTGCAAATAAATCCCTACCTTCTCAGTAGCTATTAAATTATTAGGCGAAAGATTACCAGTAAAACCTTTTGGGGAATTCAAAATAAAATATTAAGAATTTACAATTTAGCCAAAAAATTGAGCAGCTACACATTCGTGCAACTGCTCAGTGTTAAAAAACAAATACGACAGATTTTGGCTACCTATCTACCGACCCCATGATGATGTCAATACTGCCGAGAATTACCACAATATCTGCCAACTTTACGCCGCGCAGTATATGAGGTAAAATTTGCACGTTGTTGAAATCTGCTGCGCGAATCTTCCACCGCCAGGGGAAGGGGTTATCATCGCCAACTAGATAAATTCCCAGTTCACCTTTACCACTTTCTACACGGTAGTAGATTTCTCCCTTGGGAATCTTGAAGGTGGGGGCAATTTTCTTGCCGATATACTGGTAATCAAAAGCATCCCACTCAGATTTTTTCCCAGCCGCCATACGCTTGGCTTCCAGGTTCTCAAAAGGTCCACCCGGAAGTCCGGCGATCGCTTGGCGAATAATCTTCACCGACTCGCGCATTTCCCGCATCCGCACTACGTAACGGGCGAAGCAATCACCAGCCGTCTCCCAATGCACTTCCCAGTCAAAGTCGTCGTAACACTCGTAGTGGTCAACTTTCCGCAAGTCCCACTGCACCCCAGAAGCGCGTAACATCGGACCAGAGAGTCCCCAGTTAATTGCTTCTTCGCGAGTAATTGTACCAACACCCTCAACACGACGCCGGAAGATAGGGTTATCGGTAACTAAGCGTTCGTACTCGTCAACTTTGGGTATGAAGTAGTCGCAAAAATCCAAGCATTTATCTATCCAACCGTAGGGTAAATCAGCCGCGACACCCCCGATACGGAAGTAGTTGTTGTTTACCATCCGATAACCTGTGGCGGCTTCCCACAAGTCGTAAATCATCTCCCGTTCGCGGAACTGATAGAAGAAGGGAGTTTGTGCGCCCACGTCAGCCATGAATGGACCAAACCACAGCAAGTGGTTGGCGATGCGGTTCAATTCCAGCATGATGACGCGAATGTAGCTGGCGCGTTTAGGAACGGGAATATCCGCTAGTTTTTCTGGGGCGTTAACGGTGACGGCTTCGTTAAACATCCCCGCCGCATAGTCCCAGCGACTGACGTAGGGGACATACATAATATTAGTGCGGTTCTCGGCAATTTTTTCCATCCCCCGGTGTAGGTAGCCGATGACCGGTTCACAGTCGATGACATCCTCGCCATCGAGGGTGACAATTAGCCGCATAACCCCGTGCATTGAGGGATGGTGAGGTCCCATGTTTAGCACCATCGGTTCTGTGCGGGTTTCGATTCTTGCCATAAATTCAGTGTTCTCCCTGCTGCGCGTGAAAATTTAAAATAGAACCGCGTAAGTACCAAATCAGCCAACGGAAAAAATTTGGTGGTTCGTAGTAACGACTTCAGTCGTTAAATTTGAGCGATGAATCGCTCACTACGAGTAAATGCTTCTACAAGGTAAGTTAGAGAGGGTGGCGTCGGTTTTTATTTGATGTTTAGTTTTGTTGCACATATTCAATTATATGGATCTTCAGATTGAGGGGATGGAGGCGCAGGAATTTTTTCATGTGCCAGTTTTGAGTCGGGAGGTAGTTGAGGGTTTGGCGGTGCGTCCCGGTGGACATTATTTAGATGTAACTGTAGGCGGTGGCGGTCACAGTCGCTTAATTTTGGAAGCTGCAACCGATGTGCGTTTAACGGCGATGGATCAGGATGAAGATGCTTTGGCTGCGGCGAGGAAGGAATTAGCCGAGTTTGATAAGCGCGTAGAATTCATCAAGAGCAATTTTGCTGCTTACAGATTTCCACCTAGCACTTTCTCTGGTATTATCGCAGATTTGGGCGTTAGCTCTCACCATTTGGATACAGCGGAACGAGGTTTTAGTTTTCGCTCTAGCGCTTTTTTGGATATGCGGATGGATCAACGACAATCGTTGACGGCTGCTGATGTGATTAATCAGTGGGATGAAAAGGAATTAGCAGACATTTTCTTTACATACGGTGAGGAACGACTTTCGCGGCGCATCGCTAGACGAATTGTCGAAAAACGTCCGTTTCACACGACGACGGAGTTAGCGGAGGCGATCGCTTATTCTGTCCCCCGTCAATACCGATACGGCAGAATTCACCCTGCTACTCGCGTGTTTCAAGCTTTACGAATTGTCGTCAACGATGAGTTAAAGTCTTTAGAAACATTCTTAGAAAAAGCACCAAATTCTCTTGTAGCTGGTGGCAGAATAGCAATTATCAGTTTTCATAGTCTCGAAGACCGCCTGGTGAAGCATAGTTTAAGAAATTCACCTTTGTTGCGGGTATTGACAAAAAAGCCAATTACTGCACAAGAAGATGAAATTGTCAATAATGTGCGATCGCGCTCTGCGAAGTTGAGGATAGCTGAGAGGATGGAGTGAGGGTAGGGAGGACAACAATGAAATACAGGATTTCTCGTCATGCTCAAACAGAAATGGAACGACGAGGTATTTCTCTATCCTTGGTGGAATCTGTTTTAGACAATAGACCCATGAGCATTCAAGCAGCGAAAAATAAATAATTAAGCGCTCATGGGACGCAGATGGACTTTTGCAGTGCGTTGCGTATTTTCCCCCCCGAGTCCCGCACCTGCCGCGCAGATGAAAAAGAATGGGTCTTGAGGTCTATTAGACCAATGAGCAAAAATCCAAATAAGACTAATTGGAATCACATATGCACACCGATAAACACCGATAAATATCAGTGTTCATCTGTGTTTATCTGTGGTTCGATAAAGTTGTGATAACTGTCTACCGAACTAGCAAAATTGAGAAATACTGGAGACAATCATGAAGATTACCTATGACCCCGAAGTTGATGTTTTGAGAATTATATTTAGTAACGTGCCAATTGAAGAAAGCGATGAAGAAAAACCAGGGGTAATTTTCGATTATGACGAAGATGGAAATATCGTGGGATTAGAAATTATAGATGCTTCTAAGCGGATGGATAATCCCTGTTCTGTTGAGTATTCTATCAATAAAAAGTAGGCGATGTATGAAGGTGTGAATGTGCATTATCCACACCTAAAATCATCTCATAGCTCTTTAGGAGGCTCGTAATTGCCGCTTTTGCACTCTTTCAGCACTACCTGTAGGAATCGAAGCAATTAACTTCTGCGTGTATTCTTCCTTCGGTTCGCGGTAAATATTTTCCGCTGTACCTTGTTCGACAATTTGACCGCGATTCATCACCAAAATGCGATCGCTCATAAATTTCACCACACTTAAATCGTGGGAAATAAAAATATAAGTTAACTGAAAGTCATCTTGCAATTCTTTCAGCAAATTCAGCACCTGCGCTTGTACCGACACATCCAGCGCCGAAACTGATTCATCGCAAATAATAAACTTGGGATTTAACGCCAAAGAACGCGCAATACAAATCCGTTGGCGTTGACCACCAGAGAATTGATGCGGATAGCGGTTCATCGCATCTGCACTTAATCCCACCCGTTCTAAAAGTTCGGCTACGCGTTCTCGGCGTTGTTTGGTCGTCTTTCCAACAGAGTGAATTAACAACGGTTCCATAATTGCATCCCCAACCTTCATGCGTGGGTCAAGCGCACTAAAGGGATTTTGAAAGACTATTTGCATTGAGCGGCGCAGTTTTTGCAACGGTTCTCCTTTGAGGGTAGTAATATCTTGTCCCTCAAAGATAATCTCACCGCTCATCGGTTCGATTAATCGTAGTAAAGTTCTACCGAGGGTGGTTTTTCCACAACCTGATTCTCCCACTAATCCTAGTGTTTCCCCTGGTTTGACATCGAAGGAAACGCCATTAACCGCCATCGTGTAACGTGTCGTTTTTCCAAATACACCGCGCACCGGGAAACCAACCTTGAGGTCACGGACTTCTAAAAGCGGTTTGTGTCCGTTGAGATTTGCCAATCTTTGAGCAATCTCTTCTCTACTAACTTCCACCGGGGTTAGCGGTTCTTTCGCCTGAATTACCACCTGTCCGGTTGGTGTCTCCTCTACACTCATGTAGTCGGAAACGGTGAGGAGTTTTTGGGGATGGCTGTTGAGTGAGGGGCGACAAGCTACCAAACCTTTAGTATAGGGATGCTGGGGATTGTTGAAAATTTGCGCCGCCGATCCATATTCGACAATTTTACCTTTGTACATCACCGCTACAGAGTCGGCAATTTCCGCAATTAATCCCAAGTCGTGGGTGATAAAAATCATTCCCATATCCCGGCGTTGCTGCAATTCTCGCATCAACTCCAGAATTGTTGCTTGGACTGTCACATCCAAAGCTGTGGTCGGTTCGTCTGCAATCAATAATAATGGATTGCAGGAAATTGCCATTGCAATCATTACCCGCTGCAACTGACCGCCAGAAAGTTGATGCGGAAAGCGTTCCAGCATTGCTTCTTTGTGTTGCTTCATAAACTCTGCTAGCTTTCGTTCGTCTGGCTTCGATGAGTCAACAGAGGTGTGTTTCCAGGTTTCCAGATATTGCTGCTTGATTTGCTCATCACTGGGAAGGAGTTTTACCTCTTGTAAACCGGCGATCGCTTTTTGTGTGGCTTCGGCTTGGGAAACATTTTGATGCCGAGTAATCGCTTCCGTTAGCTGAAACCCAATGTTATAAACCGGATTGAGCGAACTCATCGGTTCTTGAAAAATCATGGCGATGTCGCCACCTCGATAAAGCTGCATTTGCTCAGGAGGTAATTCCACCAAATTGATTGGTGCAGCATTCTCCTGATGACGAAAGTATATTTCTCCGCCACTTATCCTCCCCGGAGTTTGCACCAAACCCATCACTGCTAAGGATGTTACTGATTTTCCGCTTCCCGACTCTCCTACTATTCCCAGAGTCTCACCGCGATGCAACTCAAAGGAAATACCATCTACAGCTTTGACGCTGTTGCCTTCATCGGAAAATTCAACTTGTAGATTGCGAACCTGTAAGATAGTTTCTCTCATAGGAGTCGGGTATGAATCGTTACTTAAAATTATTTGGATTTTAACAGCGCTTTTGAGATTATTGTTGGGAATTTAGCTTTTGTAACTAGTTAAACTGATTTTTTTGATTGTTACACCTTTATCGGTAGATTTTGCATCATAAATCACAATTGTGCCGCTAAACCATAACGGATGCAGCCACCTGTGCTACATCCGTTATTAACTCAGATACAACTGCCAAAAACCACTTTCCGCTTAAAAGGGAATGTCATCCACATCCGGATCATCCTCTACTGGTGCTGGATAGGGATTGCGATCATAATTTTTCGGTTGGGGTTTGGGTTCGTCTAAGTCATCGTTAGGGAAAACGTCAAGTTTATTTGTCGCTTCTCTAGATGTGGAAAGCGGCGAGTCGTAACTGGGGACAGTTTTCTGGGAAGATGCCACAGGAGAGGACACCTCCCGTCGCTGTAAAGTCTCTGAATCCCTATAGTTTGTTGTAGAAGCAGCCACAGGGACTTCTGATTGTCGGGAGCTAGTTTCCATTGATGGCGAGGAACTAGTGTTTAAACCCGCTGCCAATGCATGAATGCGTTGTACTGTCAACTCAGCACGTTTTTCTTTGAAACCTTCTCGGCGCTCAATGGTTTGCATTCCTAACCGTCCTTCGATGAGGACGCGATCGCCTTCGTGGTAGTTTTGCTGAATTTCTTTAGCAAGATTGCCCCAGCCTACCACTTTCAAAGTTGCTGGTGGGTCATCTGGGCGCGTTCCCGGAAACCGCACCAGCATTTCGGTGATTTCCATGTTATCCGAGGTGTAGCGAAGTTGCGGATCTTCAACGATTTCCGCCATCAAAATGCAGCTGTTCATTAATTACTCCGTTTGTTGAAAATGGAAAATCAGATTCTATATATGTTTTATTTTCGGCAATTTTTTTGATTTATTAATAAATTCGTTATTTCTCACGATTGTGCATTTATTAATCTGAAATTTAGAACTTAGTACTATTGTACCATAATTGATTCCCAGCTTCAGGTAAGAACGAGTTTGGGAAAAAAGGGCGTTTGGAGGAAGTGGCGATCGCTTAAATGTTGTGCGTAAAATCATAGCTTTTTAAACGCAGAGGAACACAGAGTAAGCGCACTCGTAGCGCAGAGTTTTTCCTTGACTTATAGGAATGAGCGCAAAAACTCTCTTGCTCCTCTTATTTCTCTGTGTTCTCTGTGTCCTCTGCGGTACGAATATGGTGAAATTTTGTATTAAGTTTCCACATGAACCGGAAAAACACCCAAAGCAATCAACCGCGCCGGCAAGTCGCGTAAAATGGGTAGAGGCAAGAAACCCGGAGGCTGAACAATCTGATCTGAGTTGAGAATACGGGTAAAAATTTGCTTTTGAACTAAGGCTTGAAATGCTTGAATGATGCGTGTGGGTAACTCGCGTTTGCGTTGTACTTTCGCTAAATCGTGTTCATCTACACGCCCAGCTTTTAATCGTTTATTAAGTACATTTGCGGCAACTACAGCATCTTGAATCGCGTAATTAATACCAACGCCGCCGACTGGGGACATTATATGAGCAGCATCACCGATGAGCAACAGCCCCGGATGATACCAGCGCTTGACGCGGCTGGATTCTACAGAGAGAAAAGCTACTTGTGACCAATCGTGTAAATTTTCGATGCGCGAGCTTAACTCTGGTGCAACATCAACGATAGACTTTCTTAATACTGACAAACCCGCAGCTCGTAGTTCTTGGTAGCCGCCTTTGGGAATGACAAAGCCAATTTGCCAGGAATCAGACCTGTCAAGCATGACGAGAATATGACCTTGACCAATGCGTCCTACTCCACCTTCAGGATCTTCTGGTTTCTTGGGTAAGCGGAACCATAACACATCCATTGGTGGTGAGGTGTTAATTGATTCAAACTTACCTAATTCTCGCAATCGCGAATGACGTCCGTCTGCACCGACTGTAAGTATTGCCCGGACTTCGTGCCAGCCACCTTGCCCCCGATAGCGAACACCCTGAATCACCCCATTTTCTTCTATGAGTTCCTGTACATTCGCACCCAGGAGTAAGTGAAAATTCGGATACTTTTGCGCTTCTTGGGTGATAAACTCCAGGAACTTAACCTGGGGAAGCATCGTAATATATGGATAGCGGGTTTTGAGGTGACTAAAGTCAGCCAAAGTGACGGTATCATTAGGAGTTTGAATCCTAATTTGGCGCATCTTAGCATGAGGCAATTGCAACAAGCGATCGCTTAAATTCAATTCCTCCATAATCTGCATCACAGACGGATGAATTGTATCTCCCCGAAAGTCGCGGTCAAAATCTTTATGTGTTTCGAGCAGCATCACTCCTATACCTTGACGCGCTAACAACAAAGCCAGCACCGCACCCGCAGGACCCCCACCGACAATGCAACAAGATGTGGTTTGTACGTCTAAAATATCATGAGCCAATGAAGCGATTCTCCTTTGGATAGGCTGGTCTGCGACACGCACTCGCGTTCGCCAACGCTTCTGGAATATCGTTCGTCATAAACGCACCTCCTAAAAGCTCTTAAATTAAAGGTAGTTCGTTTTTTGTGCTAAAAGCTGTTTTTTTTACTTTTCGTATTCACACGCAGCGTGTATGATCAGCGCTAAACATTGCACAAAGCAGTGGACTCTGCAAGATTACCTATTCTCTCTCTTTTTTCTTCCTTTGTGTCCTTGGCGTCTTCTCTGCGAGACGCGGCGCGTTGGCGGAAGCCTCTCGTTCGCGGAGCGTCTCCGAAGGAGAAGAGAAGGCGGTTCGTTAAATTAGGTATTCTTTGAGCGGGAACAGAGTAACTCTTGACCCTTGACTAATAACAATTTCAATAAATAATACTCGTGGCGCAAGTTCTTTTAGAAAACGTTTATAAAAGTTTTCCCCCACGGAAAGGGGAAGGTGTTGTTTCGCAAACTAAAAATGGAAACAAGAGTGACGCAGCGCTAGAACATTCAGAAAATATCAATGTCCTGCGGCGAATTAACCTGACTGTAGCAGATGGCGAGTTTATGGTGCTGGTGGGACCTTCTGGTTGTGGTAAAAGCACCCTGCTGAGGTTAATTGCTGGCTTAGAAGCAATGACTGGCGGTAATATCTCGGTAGGCGATCGCCTAGTTAACGAGCTCCCCCCGAAAGAACGAGACATCGCGATGGTGTTTCAAAATTACGCTCTCTATCCGCACATGACAGTGTATGACAA
>CAXTNZ010000229.1:0-11577 GCA_964245695.1 uncultured bacterium
CTTCAAATCCTTAACCCGAAGAAGAGCAGGGGGAGCAGAGGGAGCAGGGGGAGAACTATTAACTTCTGACTTCTGACTATTGTACAGACGCGAGGAACATCGCGTCTGTACTGTAAAAATAAAAAATGCCCCAGAGTTTTCTCTAGGGCTTAACCAGGGTGCATCTACCATTCCTCTCTACTAGGGAAAGAGTATTTATCCGGAAGGATACTGAAAAATGCCAAAAAAAATTTTTTTGATTAATTCTCGTGTGCCTGTTTTATGAGTGATTGTACTACTAGTTTAAGTAATAAAGAACATAGTCATTTTCTGTCACCTACAGTGTATATTGTGGGAGCAGGTCCGGGTGATCCAGATTTGCTAACGGTTAAGGCGCAAAAACTGCTAGCTGTTGCTGATGTGATTTTATTTGCCGATTCTTTGATTCCTGAACAGATTTTGCAACTTTGCCGCCAAGATGCGGAAATTATTCAGACTGCGAATAAGACTTTAGAAGAGATTTTGTCGCTAATGATAGAACGAGTGCAGCAGCATAAATCTGTCGTTCGTCTTCATTCCGGCGATCCTAGTCTTTATAGTGCCATTCACGAGCAAATGCAGCTTTTGGCAGAGGCAGATATTCCTTTTGAAGTTATACCAGGCATCAGCGCCTTTCAAGCCGCAGCCGCCAAACTTAAAGTTGAGTTAACAGTTCCTGGTTTAGTCCAAACCATCATACTTACGCGCATCAGCGGACGTACACAAGTCCCTTCCACAGAAGAATTAGCCAGCCTCGCGGCGCATCAAGCTAGCCTCTGTTTATATCTGAGTGCGCGTCACGTCGCAGATGCCCAAGCCAAACTACTAAAACACTACCCAGCTGATACCCCAGTGGCGATTTGCTATCGAATAAGCTGGCAAGATGAAAAAATTTTAGTTGTTACCCTTGACAAAATGGCAGATTGTACCATTGAGGAAAATCTGATTCGGACGACACTTTATGTAGTTAGTCCAGCATTGAATGCAGCCGTGCGATTCACCAAGGGAGCGGCTGAGCGATCGCATTTATATCATCCCGAACACAGTCATCTGTTTCGCTCATCTCATTGCTAACGATGGAGATAAGGGGAATTCAAAACTTTTGACTTTTGACTCTTGACTCTTGACTCATAACTCATCCAAAATTAAGCGGTTCAAAATCCAAAAGGAGTAATTATGCCTTTAATTAAAGTACAAACTTCTGTCTCTGCCCCAGAAAAAGGTGAAGTTGAGACAATGCTCAAGAGCTTATCAGCTAAATTAGCTAAGCATACAGGCAAACCAGAATCTTATATAATGACAGCTTTTGAAGCCGGAATTCCTATGACCTTTGCTGGTACTATAGACCCAGTTTGCTATGTAGAAATTAAAAGCGTCGGTACAATGAAGCCAGAGCAAACTCAAGCGATGAGTCAGGACTTTTGCCAGGAGATTAACCAAGGGCTGAACGTACCTAAAAATCGTATATACATAGAGTTTGCGGATGCTAAAGGCTATATGTGGGGCTGGAATAGCTCAACCTTTGGTTAATTTCTCTGCAATATTAGTTTTTGAATTGTTGGCGCGATCGCATGATTGTATATTCATCGCTGTTGCGGGTAATCACTGAGAGAAAATAGCCTAACATTTAGGCTATTTTCACTTTTTCAGCATTCCCACTGTTATTACAAAGCATAAGAATAGGTTATCTAAGAGGTTTAGATATCAATATAAATTAATTATGCGTACCCAGGCTGCTTTAGGTGTGGATAATAACTACCAATCAGCCATGAAGCTTCCGCGCTCCTTAACAGCGATTGAAACTTTTGGTTTTAGTTTATGTGGCTTTTTGGGATGGTTTACGACTGCACCACCAATCGCTGCTGGACTGGGAACGCAAGCGATGTTTGTGTGGGTGCCAGCAACTATTGTCGGTTTACTATTGAGTTTGCAAGTGCAAGCTTTGGGCAGGCAATGGCAAGATGTATCAGGGGGAACAGCTAATTACACCAGCAGGCTGCTGAAAAATTTTCCGCTTCTGGGACGCTATGCAGCACTCGGATATTTTATTGGTTGGGCGGCATTTCCGATCAACGCGGTCATCCTCACGGAGTTGATTAAGGCTCAGGTTGAACCCTGGGGCATTCATTGTCCAGAAATGCTGATGAAAATTGGTTTCACAGTACTCCTGTTTAGTGTCGCGTTTAGCGGGACACGCGCCTTGGCGATTCTGCACTTATGTTTCATCGTCCCAGCAGTCGGATTAGTACTGTTGTTTTCTGTCCAAGGCATTGGCTGGTTAGCACTTTCGCCACATCCTGGGTTTTTCCCTTCTGTAGAGACGCGACTGATCGCGTCTCTACAATTTGTGGAATGGTCAAAATGGTTTTTCTTCGCAGTCTATGCAGCTTATCCTTGTGAAACAGGTGCGGCGTTTGTTGCCGATAGTCAGAAACCTCGGCAAACTTTGCGTTTGCTATTAGCAACTGCTTATCTGATGCCGATTGTGTCTCTGGGTGGTTCTTGGGTGCTGATGCGTCTGGCGAACAATCCACAGTTGGGTGGCGACTTATTCAAGACTTTTTTGGCGGCTTCACCCTTCTGGGGTCAGTCAGCCTCATTAATAGTGACGCTGTTAATTTCTTCTGCCTGCCTTCTGTTTTCTGCAACTGCGGCTGCCAACACTTCGCGCATTTTATATCAATTAGCTCTAGACGGGCATCTGTCACCTGTCTTCACAGTTGTTTCCCGCCAGGGTGTGCTGCAACCTGCCCTGATATTTAGCTTTGTTTTCAGTCTATTTTATCTGCTTTGGGGCGATATAAATAGTTTGGTGATGGTTATCACCACTAGCTATTTATTATGTATAATTGCATTCCATTTCGGGCTGTGGTTGAATCGTGGCAAGCCAGGGGTACGATGGGGTTGGTTGTCCCTCGGCTTTTGCTTGCTGGAGATAGTTGCCCTAGTAATTGGCGGCTTGGCGTGGAATTGGCGAAACTTCGTTGTGGGACTGCTGTCTCCTTTGGTGGTTTTGGCAGCTGATGCTGCTATTCGGCGAATTCCCTTTCCACCGTTTCATATCCAGTGGTGGATGCAGCGCCGACAGCCCTACAGCACAAAAATTAAAGATTTTGTGGGGTTACAAATAGGAATTCTGGTGGCATTGATTTGTAGTTCTGCCACGATCGCCTGGGTAGTTAAGGACAAATTAGAAATACTCCCAGGCGATGCAGATGACAATCTCTTGGCAGTTGTGCTAATTATTCTCTCCTGGCTGGGGGTGGCGATCGCTTGCTGGACTACTTTGCCGCAAATTGCCTCGATTGCTGAAGCCCGCGAAGTGGCTGAAAGTCGCTTTATTACTGCCTTGGATACGGTTCCGGATACTGTTTTGGTATTGGATGAAAATGGCGCGATTACTCAAGCTAATCCAGCGGCGGAAGCACTGTTGGGGATAGATACCAATCGCCTGATTGCGCGTCGTCTCAATGAATTCTTTTGTGATTTAGATGAGATGCCTGCTTATTGGGACCACAGCGAACATATATTATATAAACCCCAAACAGGTAAGCACATCATTGAAACAACCATTTCTCGCCGAGAGAACAGCCAACGCCATGAATATATTGTGTTTTTGCGGGATATTAGCGATGCCTATCGGCAAGCTACGCAACGCAAACTTGCAGAAGAAAATTTGCTGCGATCAGAAGCAACTTTACGCAAGCAAGCGACTGAGTTAGAACAAGCCCTAAAAGACTTGCAGAAAACCCAGACGCAGTTAATTCAAACCGAGAAAATGTCCAGTCTCGGTCAACTTGTTGCTGGTGTAGCGCACGAAATTAATAACCCTGTAAACTTCATCCACGGCAACCTAACTTACATTCATGACTACAGCCAAGACCTCATCGGTTTAATTAAGCTTTACCAGGAAACTTATCCGCACTCAATAGAGGCAATTGCCGACTTCATCGCCGAAATTGACCTCGATTTCTTGATGGAAGATTTGCCCAAAACTTTTTCATCAATGAAAGTCGGTACTCAGCGTATTCGCGAGATTGTGCTTACCTTACGCAACTTCTCGCGGCTCGATGAAGCTGATATGAAACCTGTGAATATTCATGAGGGTATTGATAGCACGCTGTTAATTTTGCAAAGTCGTCTGAAAGGAAAATCTGAGCATCCGGCGATTGAAATTATTAAATATTATGGCAACTTGCCTTTAGTTGAATGTTATGCCGGACAGTTAAATCAAGTGTTTATGAATATCCTGAGTAATGCTATTGATGCTTTATATAATTACAACGATAAAAGAACAAAAGCGGAAAATAATAACAATCCCAGTACGATTACTATCCGCACCAAAGTATTAAATGCTGATGGCGTCGCCATCTCTATTAAAGATAATGGTCCGGGGATGAGCGCTGATGTTAAGCAAAAGCTATTTGACCCGTTTTTCACTACTAAACCTGTGGGACAAGGCACTGGCTTAGGATTATCAATTAGCTATCAAATTGTGGTGGACAAACACAAAGGCAAGATAGAGTGTATCTCCGAACTAGGACAGGGAGCAGAGTTTTTAATTGAAATTCCCAGCCGACAGGTGTATGTAGCAGCGTTATCAGCATGAAACGACGCAAATCTTCTTTATTCAAATTGAGAAAACTTTGCTCGCTGTCTGACTTGTCAAAGTCGTTAGCGAGCATAATTGTACTTGCTGCCATATACTATGGTGTGGGTAAATTGGCAATATCCCTAGCCCTACCAATTCCGCCAGGGAATATAACGGCAGTTTGGCCCCCATCGCCGATCGCTTGGACTGCTGTTTTATTGTTGGGATATAGGGTTTTGCCTGGTATCTGGTTGGGGGATGTGTTGGTAAATACTCCTAGTTACATCGACACTAGCCATGATATTGCCTGGTCGCTGATAGTCGGTGGTAGTGGAGCGATCGCTGCGACTTTAGAGGCATTTTTAGGAACTTTCTTAATTCAACGCTTTGTCGGCAATCGATATCCCTTCAATACTGCTGAACATGTCTTCAAATTTGTGCTGATAGCGATGCTATGTCCAGCACTAAATGCTACCATCGGTGTCCTGAATATTTGTCTCTACGGTATTTCCAATTGGGCAGAGTATGGCTCGCTTTGGTACACCTATTGGACAGGAAACACAGTTAGTCTGCTTGTTTTTACACCGATGCTACTCGCTTGGCAGAAGTTCCTCAGCAACAAACAGTTTGATACTACTCGTCTCAACGAGAGGGAATCCTTGAGCGCTGTAACTCCTCAACGATTTCGACTAAAGCAAACAACTGTCTTCTTCAGTCTACAACCTAAGCAATTCATTGAGGCGCTACTCTTGCTACTCACGCTACTGAGTGTGGGACAAATTGCTTTTGGGCTTGGGTATCCAGTAGAGTATCTGCTGATTCCCTGCTTGGTTTGGGCAACATTTCGGTTTGGGCAACTAGGTGGTACAACAGGTATTGTTATCGTTTCCAGCATGGCTCTTTGGGGGACGATTCATGGGGGGGGTTCTTTTGTAAGACAGTCGCTCAACGAATCTTTGTTGTTGTTACAAACTTTTATGGGTGCCGTTGCTGTGACAACTTTAGTGTTAACGGCTGTGTTGACGGCACATAGGCAATCTGAACAAGCATTGGCAACAGCTAATGAATACCTAGAGACGAGAGTTGAGGAACGAACAGCAGCGCTAACGTACGCCAATGATAACTTGATAATTGAGATTGCCGCACGCAACCAGGTGGAGGAGGCTTTGCGCCAAAGAGAAGCAGAAAAAACACGATTAATTTTATCTCTGCAACAGCAAACGACTACCTTAGAACAAACTCTGCAAGACTTACAAAAAACTCAAACTCAGTTGATTCAAACCGAGAAAATGTCTAGTCTTGGTCAATTAGTTGCTGGTGTGGCACACGAAATTAATAACCCAGTTAATTTTATCTATGGCAACCTTAACTACGTTAGTGAATACTCGGAAAATTTATTAAATTTAATTGACTTATACCAGCAGGAATATCCTAATTACAACCCAGCAATTGCCGCTTTGATGGAGGATATGGATCTGGAGTTTATCGTTGAAGATTTGCCGAAAATATTGTCTTCAATGAAAGTTGGTGCTGAACGCATCCGTGAGATTGTACTAACTTTGCGGAACTTCTCGCGGCTCGATGAATCAGACATGAAACCTGTGAATATTCATGAAGGTATCGATAGCACGCTGGTAATTTTACAAAGTCGTCTCAAAGAATCAGGTTGGTCAGCAATTGAAATTATCAAAGAATATGGCGATTTACCTTTAGTTGCATGTTATGCAGGACAGATGAATCAGGTGTTTATGAATATCTTGAGCAATGCAATCGATGCTTTGCAGCAACACGATAAAGAGCGCACACTAGAAGAGATTAAACAATACCCCAGTCGAATTAATATCCGCACTCAATTAGAAAATAACTCTAGTGTGATTATCAGTATTAAGGATAATGGCGCAGGGATGACGCAGGAAGTAAATAGTAAATTGTTTGACCCATTTTTTACGACTAAACCTGTGGGTAAAGGTACAGGTTTGGGATTATCCATCAGCTATCAAATTGTGGTGGATAAGCATGGCGGTAAGCTTGAGTGTATCTCCGCACCAGGTAAAGGAGCAGAATTTCGGATTGAGATTCCGATTAAACAGATACGTTCATAAATCCAGACACGAGGATTTGCGATCGCCTGCGCGGGCTTTATTGCGATTCCCACCTAAGTGAGGTACAGCAAGAAAGAATTAACCGCAGATAGAAGAGGATGGACGCAGATAGACGCAGATAAATTTGTACCTCAGCAGACTAGGAAACGCTATATTGCCTCGGCAATGACACGAGCGATCGCCTACCATATAGATCCGATGCAAATTCTACCGTGCCATGTCTGTTAAGTCTTTCTCTGTAGTTCCCTCTCCCACAATCACAACTCCCCAACTCCCGCAAATCTCGATTCCGCCCCTGTTAGGCGCTTCTTTGTCGGAGTTAACCGCTTGGGTGCAGCAACAAGGACAACCTGCTTACAGAGGAAAGCAGCTGCACGATTGGATATATAACAAGGGGGTGCGATCGCTTGTTGATATCTCTGTCTTCTCTAAACAATGGCGTGCAGAAGTTGCAGAAATCCCTATTGGGCGCTCAACTTTACATTATCGCTCTGTCGCACCTGATGGCACTGTCAAGTATCTTTTAAAGTTGGCTGATGGTCAAATTATTGAAGCTGTAGGTATTCCCACTTTTCGCTGGGGAGAGGAGAAGCAAAAAAGACAAGGGAGAGAACAAATTTCTCAGTCTCTAGAAAGGTTGACGGTTTGCGTCTCTACACAAGTGGGTTGTCCGATGGCGTGTGATTTCTGCGCTACTGGTAAAGGCGGCTATAAGCGCAATTTAGCACGACATGAAATTGTCGATCAAGTGCTAACTGTGCAAGAAGATTTTCAGCAAAGAGTCAGCCATGTGGTATTTATGGGCATGGGTGAACCGTTGTTGAATGTAGATAATGTACTGGGAGCCATCATATCCCTAAATAAAGATGTCGGAATTGGACAGCGATCGCTTACTTTATCTACTGTAGGAATACGCGATCGCATCCGTCAGCTAGCCCAACACCATTTACAAGTTACTCTCGCGGTTAGTCTCCACGCACCTAACCAAACATTGCGAGAACAACTCATTCCCAGCGCCCATTCTTACAAAATTGAAGATTTACTCGCCGAATGTCGGGAATATGTAGAAATCACCGGACGTCGCGTTAGTTTTGAATATATTCTCCTGGCTGGCGTGAACGACTTACCAGAACACGCCTTGGAATTAGCAAAACGCTTGCGAGGCTTCCAAAGTCACGTTAATTTGATTCCCTACAATCCGATCAGCGAAGTAGACTACAAACGCCCGAATGGCGATCGCATTCAAGCTTTTGTTAAAGTCCTTAAGCAACAACAAATTGCTGTTAGCGTCCGCTATTCCCGTGGTTTAGAAGCTGATGCTGCTTGTGGACAACTAAGAACAAGTAAAAAGTAAAAAGGTAAAAGGTAAAATAAATTCTTTTCTCACTTCTACCTTCTACCTTTTACCTTTTACCTTCCTGCGTGAATACCTGGGGCATAAGCCTCAACCACTTTGCCAGTGCGGGTGCAAGATATCATTAAGTAGTCACAAGTTGGGCATTGTGTCCGAGTCAATTGACTATGAGAAATATAATACCTTTCTCCTTCGCTGCCGCAGTTTGGGCAGCGAATTTTTTGTACTATCTGCATTTTAAAACCCCTTGTTTTAATGATTTTTATTGGCAAAAAAAGTTAAATTAAACCAGCAAAAATTCTGGCTTGACACAATCTAACAAAAATATCCTATTGTGTCATCATTTTCTAGAAAATGTTTGTTTTTTTTATTATGCCCATTCTTAGACTAGCCGAACATCCAACTTTAGATATATAAATTATTTTTTAATTTTACCAATGCTTATATATTTACTGATCCCCAGCAATAATACCTTGAGACTTACCTCTTTCTAGCTATCTCCATTCTGCATTTACTGCTAAAGCATAGGTCCGCTTTCAGAAAAGATAGTATTTGCACTAATAATTCAAAATTCAAAAATTACTGTATTGTTAGTAACAAAATTCTTATTTTAATATGGCTTAAGTTTCAGGTGGTATTTATAAGGTTTCTCGTTTATGTGTAATCACGGTAGGGGCAAAACATATTGTTTCCCTACAAACAACTTATACGAATTCTCACTGATTTTGCCCTTGATTCGCCTTCAGGCTAGAAGCCAGGAAGCAACACGGGCTAATTAAGCTTATGTTTATGGAGAAACGGTATTAATTGAGAACAGCTATATATTAAGAATTAATTTTGAGGATAAACTCTAGCGATTTTCATCTTGATGAAGTACACATTTATATCTGTGTACCATTAGTGTTTATAGCGCTTCTCGTTTGGATGAAGTAATTATTTATCTGTGTCCATCTGTGTGCATCTGTGGTTCTTATTTCTTGATGTATTGGACTCAACACTCGAAGCACTATATCTGTGGTTCCATAATTCTTAGATGTATTGCACCCAATCAATATCAATATCCGCTATAAATTAAAACTGCTCACACTGTAGATTAACAGCATGAGCTATGTTTGCTGATTTATTGGTCGGTAAGGGGTTTTTACAATAGGGAATCTTTGCATAAGTCAATATGAGTGTATATCTGTGGTCGATTACGAAAATACCGACTTATGCAAGAAATCTAGTGTTTATTTGTATTCATTTGTGGTTCCTTTGAGGCTCCCATCAGATTTTTGCTCGTATGTCTAATGATCAATTACCCATATTTTGTTTAATGCGTCTTACGAGGGATGAAAATAATCGTAAATTTCTTGAGCCAAACGCGGACCAATTCCCGGAACTTCAGCTAGTTGTGTGGGTGTCGCTTGTCGAATATAATCAACAGAGCGAAAATGCCCCAAAAGCAGCTTTTGTCGATGGTGTCCCAAGCCGGGAATTTCATCTAAACGCGATCGCCTCAATTTGTCACTGCGTTGTTGGCGATGAAAAGTGACTGCAAATCGGTGCGCTTCATCCCGCAACCGTCGCAATAACTGCACCCCTGGTTGTTCGGCTTCAGTTTGTAAAGGTTGAGACTCTCCTGGAAGAAAAATCTCCTCTCGCTGCTTTGCTAAACTGACGACTCGCAAATCTTCTAATAAATTCATTTCTTGCAAGACGGCGACAACTGAAGACAACTGACCTTTACCGCCATCAATCATAATTAAATCAGGAAAGTCAGGATTTCCGACACGTGGTAATTGCGGATCTTCAGCATATTTGCGAAAGCGACGCTGGATAACTTCAGCAAGACTGGCGAAATCATCTGAGTGTCCGGCTGTAACTGTGGGATTTTTGATTTTGTAGTGGCGATAGTGCTGCTTACCAGGTAAACCGTCGATAAACACGACTTGAGAGGCTACTGCATTTGAACCTTGAATGTGGGAAATGTCGTAACCTTCGATGCGGTGAGGTAAATCGGCTAAATCGAGAATTGCGGCTAAATCTTGCATTGCTTGAGTATTGCGATCGCCCAATTTTTGCATTCTTTGCAATTCATACTGGGCATTTCGCTCCACCATCTCAATTAATTCTGCCTTGGTTTGCCGCTGCGGAGCTAAAATTGTGACTTTTCGCTGTTTCTTCTGAGTCAAGACATCTGCCAATATTTCCCCATCTGACAACTCGTGCTGTACCAAAATCTCTGCGGGAATTTCTACCGCATCGGCGGTTTGGTAATGTTCCTCCAACACTCGTTGTAAAATAGCTCCAGGTTCGGCGTGAGCATCAGCGACGAAACCTAAGCGTCCCACAAGTTGTCCGGCGCGAATCTGGAATAATTGAATGCAGGCGTGTTTGTCATCTGCAAAGAGAGCGATCGCATCCCGCGAAACTGTATCATCCGGTAATGCCACTTTTTGATTTGCATTCAGCGACTTTAATCCGGCGATTTGGTCGCGAATTCGCGCCGCAGACTCAAAATTCAGCGCTTCCGCTGATTTTTGCATCTGAATAGTCAAAATATCAATCAATTCCTGAGTTCGACCTTGGAACACCATCGCTACTTTTTGTACAGTTTTGCGGTATTCTTCGGGTGAAATCAGTTTTTGACACACGCCCGGACAGCGCCCTAAATCATAATTTAAACATGGACGGTCTTTAAAAAGTGGTTGAGGTCGTTGTCGCAATGCAAAGATGCGCTTAGAAATACGTAATATTTCCCGCAATAGATGAGAATCAGTATAAGGACCGTAAAATTTATCCTTTTCTTTGCCGATTCCACGTTTGCGGGTGATGAAAATGCGAGGATATTCTTCAGACCAAGTGATACAGACGTAAGGATATTTTTTATCATCCTTTAGCAGCACATTGAAGTATGGCTGGTGCTGCTTGATCAAGTTTGCTTCTAGCGCTAAAGCTTCAGATTCGGTGTCGGTGACGATAAATTCAATTTCCGTCACCTGCTTTACCATTGTAGCGATTCGTTCGCTTAGTCTTTGGGAGTCTCGGAAATAGGAACGGACACGCGATCGCAACTTGCGCGATTTCCCTATGTAGATTATGCGATCGCTTCCGTCGCGCATAAAATACACACCCGGTTCCGGCGGAATTTCCGCCAGACGGTTTTCCAGACGTTTGGGATCTTTAACCAGTGGTACTACTTGAGCAGATGTTGTCACAACCAGATTTAGGTATTTTCACAAATCTACCTATCTCTATTTTAAGAACAATTACTATAAATGTGTTGATTTCCCAGGTCATTTATCAAGTAAATATTAAGGACATGATATTCCTTGCTTCTTTACATGAGTGCCTCTTTCTTCAGCACATGCATTATACCTCGTTTAAGCTTTTTCCGATTTATGATTTTCTTTTTAAATTTATGCTAATTTTTGTAAAACTTAGTAGAAATTTCTATAAATCAAATTTAATAGCTTTTTATTAATTTTATCTTTCTTCTCTAATAATTAATAAATCTTTTACCTGAATTT
>CAXTNZ010000230.1:0-11484 GCA_964245695.1 uncultured bacterium
GTGCTGTTTGCATTGCTTGGACAAACTGCTCAAACAGGTAATCAGCATCGTGAGGTCCTGGACTCGCTTCTGGGTGATACTGTACAGAGAACACAGGTAGGGATTTATGACGCAATCCCGCAACGGTGCGATCATTTAAGTTGAGGTGGCTAATTTCTACCTGGGTGTCGGCTAAAGAATCTGGATCAATGGCAAAACTATGATTTTGGCTGGTAATTTCTACTCGTTGCTGTAAACCTGCTGGCTGATTTAAACCCCGATGCCCAAATTTGAGTTTAAAGGTTTCTGCCCCCAGTGCATGACCCAAAATTTGATGTCCCATACAAATACCAAATATGGGTTTTTCTGCCCCAAGCAACGCTTTTGCGGTTTCAATGCCTTCGGTGACGGTGGAGGGGTCGCCAGGACCGTTGGAAAGAAAAATGCCATCTGGGTGGAGAGCAAGAATTTCTTCTGGTGCCGTGTGCGCGGGAACCACGATGACTCGGCATCCGTAAGCAGCTAAGCGGCGCAAAATATTGCGTTTTACGCCAAAGTCAAGGGCGACAACGGTGAAGGATTCTCCAGAATTTGCCACTGCAACTGGGTTGAATTCCCAAATTGCGGTGGTGGCGTCTGACCATTCATAAATTGTTGGGGTGCTGACCTCGCCAACCAGATTTAATCCCTTCATGCTGGGAGCTGCTGTAACAAGCTCCAACAATTCCGCCTCATCGAGAATGGAGGTGGAAATGCCGCCGTTCATGGCTCCAAACATGCGAATTTTGCGGGTGAGGGCGCGGGTATCGATGCCGTAGATACCTGGTATTTGGTGCTGTTTGAGGTAGTCTGGCAAGGATTGTGTCGCTCGCCAGTTACTCGGTCGATGACAAATATTGCGAGCGATCGCACCCCGCACCTGCGGTCGTTCCGATTCCTCATCCTCTGGATTCACCCCAGTATTTCCTAATTCTGGATAAGTAAATATGACTATCTGACCGCAGTAACTAGGATCGGTCAGCACTTCTTGATATCCGGTCATCCCAGTGTTAAACACCACTTCCCCGATTGCGGTTCCGGTGGCACCGAAAGACCAACCGCGATAAGTGGTTCCATCTGCCAGGACAAGTAAAGCCGGTATTGCGTCAGACAGGGACATAGGCAAAAAAAGTAGGGATGGTTTAGGGTTTAAAGTTTAGGGTTTAGAGATTAGAACCTTCGCGCCCTAGTTCAAGCGTCCTCAGTCCCCAGTCAAGAGTCCCTATTACCCAGTACCCAATTTAATCAAGACTGCGAATATTAATTATCCCATGAGTTGTTCCATTTAGGTTTTGAGCAGAATTAATTAAAAATTAAGAATTAAATAGATAAAATCTAAGAAGGAGAATAGCCGCCGGGAGTAGATTTCCTAGTCATTGGACAGGTAAAATGTCAAGTAATTATGCTTCATTCTTATTTATCCCGTATAGCGCTAATTTTTCTATCAACCACACTAGCGGTTGTGAGTGTAGGCTGTCGTGAAGACAAACAGACTACCGCCATTGGTGGCAATGAGCAACCTGCTCAAATTAACAATTTGGCGGCAGCGCCTTCTACCTCCGCTGCACCAGCAGCTAGTCCAGAAGTAGAACCGCTGACACCGATTAACATTGAACCGACTTCTTTTGAGTTGGGGTTAGATAAAGCTACCGGTGCTTTAAGTATCAGTCAATCTGCTCAATCAACAGCGGATTGGAAGTTGGTGGCGAGTCAGTACCTTGATGCGATCGCGCTGATGAAAAAAGTGCAGCGAGAAAGTCCGGAATTTGCGATCGCCCAAAGAAAAATTAGAGAATATCGCCGTCAAGTCAAATATGCCCAAGAAAAAGCCATTGTTAACTCGCTCTTGCCAACATCAGAGGCAGAACCACAGAAGATAGTAGTTGCTGTTCCTGAGGCATCACTAGCACCAAAATTCATCCCTCCGTTGCCGCAACCTGTACGTGTACAAGTAAAAAAACTGCAACGAGTTGTGCCTTACTCGCCACCACTCACCCAAGAAAAAGAAGAAAGTACAGAAGTATTTGCAGTTCCCATCAAACGGCGAATCGGCGGAACGCCAATTATTGAAGTTACTTTCAATGGCAATCAGCAATTTGAGATGATTGTAGATACCGGAGCTAGTGGCACAGTCATCACCCAGCAAATGGCAAATGCTTTAGGAGTGGTGACAGTGGGAAAAGCTAAGGCAAATACCGCTAGTTCTAAAGCAGTGGAATTTCCCGTCGGCTATGTTGATTCCATCGAAGCTGGTGGGGTTACAGTTAATAAAGTAGCAGTAGCGATCGCTGGCTCAGATCTAGAAACTGGACTTCTAGGACACGATTTTTTTGGTGATTACGACCTCACCATCAAACGCAATGTCGTCGAATTTCGCCCTCATTCCGACTCGCAGCTTAATTCTGTAGAAACTGAACTAATTGTTCCCACTTTGCCCAAGCCGCGCCGCTATGTAGGATATCCTTAGCCATATATCACTTTTTTAACGGTCTTGCGGATACAACCTGTACCAGCCATACCAGTGAAGAACCGCTAGCCAAACTGCGGAAAGTAAACTCGCTCTTGCTGAGGGTAAGACCGCTAAATGATACTAATAAGCCAAAAACGGGTAGCACTGCGCCGGCGATAGTACAAATTAGGGCTGCAAGGGATGCACGCAAATTTCCTCCTAACCCCCATGACAAAGCTAGTAAAATCAGGGAAATCAGCGTCCAAGCAAATTCGGCGTTCATTAAACGGGCTAAATAAGTCAAAGTCAATAGACAAGCAAAGAAAATCCCGCTAGCCAGGGTTACGTTTTTTAAACTCATTGGGATGGATAAATATAACAACAATATCCACCAGAGAAATAACGTCGGCGCTAGCAATAATAGACGGGGCATGATGCCAGTGTTCCGAATCTGGTCGGTGTTGGTATATACTCCAAAGGGATTTTTGACGGAAACATTATCATCAAATATCCAAGTAAATTGAGTGCTTTTTCGATCAACTTTAATATCATTTGGTATAATGCCACTGGCAAAGTTAGCCCCAGCAAAGTTAGCGATCGCTATCAAGCGAAAGTTAGAAAGTAATTGCCCTTGGGCACTATAAACCCAGCTTGCTCCTGCTTGCGCTTTATAGGTAACGCGAAAGCTGGTTTCTTCTCTCGGTTGCAGGCTAAACGCAAAGCTATAATCATTGGGATTTGTTTGTTGTAATCTAGTACCGGCACGCTCTACTTTATAGCTTTGCAGTAGGGAGTAGCCGTTAGGTGGCGGTACTTCAAAGATAAAATTATTTATTAATATCTGAAAGTTGATTGACAACTTTGTAGTCAGCGCTGTAATCTACGCGATAAGTTGCACTCCGAGCTTGAACATCTGGTGTTTGGTTAAGCTTTACTTGAATTTGCAAACCAGCTACGCTTAGAAAGCGGTTAACATCTCGCGTTTCATTTATTTTGACTATTTTGCCATTAACTTGAGTTGTCGTGGTATACGGCTCTTTAACGATGTAGCATATTTGCGGTGCTGATTGTTCTAGTTTATCTCCAGCGACACTCAAAGCAACTTGAGCTACTTTTGCCTGTTCCCAGTAATGATACCGATTGCTGAGAGTTGAACAAAGAAAAAATCCCACTACCAGCAGAACTAATACCAAGGCTAGATGCTGCAATCCCCGCAAAAGTTGAGAATAATGAACCGCCCAGTCGCTAATAAATAGAGATTGTTCTAGCTGCAAACGACGCAGAGAAAAACTCAACAGTGCGATCGCCATTCCCAAAGCTATGACCAAGAATACTAATAATACTGAAGCTTTAAGTATCTGGCTTCCTAGGTGAACTAGCTCAACACTCCGGCGTCAAATCCGGCACTCCGGGAATGCCTTTGGCAGAAACAAACATTATCTTTTAGAAGAATGTACACAATGAGACAGATGAAATTTCTCAAAAGTTTCTGCAATTTACAAACCTGTAAGCTGGCGATAGCTAAACTACCTATAGCCTTAAGCTTTTGCCCTAAACAACGGTTAAACGATGGGAATACCGTACAATGAATTTATGATTATTTCTTTACTGCTAGAAAAAAATCAATCTAGCTCTTAATGTCAATTAAAAGATAAAGTATGTTCGCCTGCATTCATTAGTTATCACAGCCGGAAGGAAGAATATGACTCAAATTCTTGACTATCTAACTATTGACTCAGAACGTCAAATTGTATGTGGTTACACAAATCACACACCTCAAATTCAAATTCTGCGGATTTCCAACGTTCCCAATTGGTATTTTGAGCGAGTGGTTTTTCCTGGACAAATGCTTTTGTTTGAAGCTTTACCAGAAGCTGAATTAGAAATTCATACAAGTACGTCGTTGGTTGAGAAAATCTGCTGTACTGATTTACATCTTGATAACGAGCGATCGCACTCTTTCACTAGTGGGTAAATCGTACCCACAAAGCAAAATCCACCTACACATTATCGTGTTAGGTGGATTTATTACTTATTTTTAGTGGAACCGGGCAGAATTGAACTGCCGTCCGCAATGGGTATTAACCCCCCACTCATTCACAGGTTTAGCCTTTCTGACCCTCAAGGCGGGAATCGTTCATTATCCCGAACGTAGGATGCTCTGATTTAATCTTAGCTAGCAAGCCAACCAGAGAACGCTTGCTAGAGCATCCGTTGGGGGTTGGTCTCTAGCCCTTAACGGAGTCAAACTAGAGACGCTCGAACCTGAAAGAGGTGTTTTAGGCTGCTACTAGAGCATCCTTACGAGCAAATTTTACGATGTTGTTCGCATTTACTTTTTTTTTGAGCCTTTGATTTGCGAGAGGAGACTCACTCTCGACCTGAATCATGAAGCAGCCTTCGCCATCACGTCGAAACCGTTACGGCCCCATGTCATATTTCGATTATAGTGTAATATTTGGAAATTCGCCAGGTATTGGGGACTGGGGATTGGGGATTGGGTACTGGGAAGAAACAGATCCACATGAATAATATCTTTCAAGCGTCCCTAGTCCAAGCGTCCCTAGTCCCTAGTCCTTATGTCAACGCTTGGGCGCCGCCAACGACCTCAAGAATTTCCTGGGTAATTGCGGCTTGTCGGGCTTTGTTATAAGACAAAGAAAGAGATTTAATCAATTCACCGGCGTTGTCGCTGGCGTTGTTCATGGCTGTCATCCGTGCGGCTAGTTCACTGGCTGCTGATTCTTGCAGCGCCCGCAATAGCTGGTTACTCAGATATAGCGGCAATAGAGAATCGAGAATCTGCACTGGATCTTGCTCAAAAAGCATGTCGCGGGGAAAAGCGCGGACTGGAGTAGTCACTTTCTCCCGTTGGACTTCAAATTGACCGCCACGAGTTGTCAGGCGGAAAATTTCGTCGTCAGGGGCTTCTAGACCTTGAAGGTCAAAAGGAAGCAAAGTTTGCACCACTGGGCGAGAACTAACCAGGGAGACGAACCTGGTGTAGACTAACTCAATGCGGTCTACGCTATCTGAGAGGAACAAAGAAAGCAGTTCGTCAGCAATCTTATTTGCTTCGGCTGCGGTAGGAATTTGCTCTAAACCAGTGTAGGTGGCATTGATAGGTTGCTCTCGGCGTTGGAAGTACTGGATGGCTTTGCGTCCTACCAGCACAAATTTGTAATTTACGCCTTCTGCTTTAAGTTCCTTGGCGCGATTTTCTGCACGACGAATGACGTTTGTGTTGTAGCCACCACACAAACCCCGATCGCCTGACACTACAAGCAACCCTACTGATTTAACATCCCGTTTTCTCAGTAGTGGCAAATTTGCTTCTTCAAACCGCAAACGACTTTGTAAGCCATACAGTACTTGTGCCAAGCGATCAGCAAAGGGACGGGTAGCTATCACTTGTTCTTGGGCGCGGCGCACCCTAGCTGCTGCTACCAGCCGCATAGCTTCTGTAATTTTTTGGGTATTTTTGACCGACTGAATGCGATCGCGTATTGCTTTGAGATTTGCCATAATTTTGTTTTTAGTCCTTAGTTCACTGTCAATAATCCAGAGTCCAGAGAAAGAGAGTTTTTTGATGGACTCTGGACTCTTGACTCTTGACTAATTAAACTGTCGCCAAGAAGGTTTTCTTGTATTCGGTAAGTGCTTCTTTCAAAGCAGTTTCCTCAGCGTCGCCTAGTACTTTCTGAGTTTGTACTGCTTGGCTATATTGAGGTTTGCTGCTCTTTAAGTATTCCCGCAGACCTTTGGTGAAGTTTGTAATTTGATTTACGGGAATTTCATCCAAGTAACCGTTAATACCAGCATACAGAATTGCCACTTGCTCGTATACCGACAGTGGTGAGTTTTGTGGCTGCTTCAGAAGTTCGCGTAACCGCTGACCCCGTGCTAACTGGTCTTGGGTAGTTTTATCTAAGTCGGAAGCAAATTGCGCGAAGGCTTGTAAGTCGTCAAACTGCGCCAATTCCAACTTGATTTTACCGGCAACTTTTTTCATTGCCTTGGTTTGAGCGGCAGAACCTACGCGGGATACAGAAATACCGGGGTTCACAGCCGGACGGATACCGGAGTTAAACAAGTCGGAGGAGAGGAATATCTGACCGTCGGTGATGGAAATTACGTTTGTGGGAATGTAAGCAGATACGTCACCAGCTTGAGTTTCGATGATTGGTAAAGCGGTCATGCTGCCTTTGCCCAATTCATCACTTAGTTTAGCGGCTCTTTCCAACAAGCGAGAGTGGATGTAGAATACATCTCCAGGATACGCTTCCCGTCCGGGTGGACGACGCAACAGCAGAGACATTTGGCGATAAGCTTGAGCCTGCTTGGACAAGTCATCGTAAATTACTAAGGTAGCTTTGCCTTTGTACATGAAGTACTCAGCTAAGGTAGCACCTGTGTACGGAGCCAAGTATTGCAGGGTTGCTGGTTCACTGGCGTTGGCGGCGACAACGATGGTGTAGTCCATTGCGCCTTTTTCTTGCAATGTTTGCGCCACGTTAGCGACGGTGGAAGCTTTTTGACCGATCGCTACGTAAACACAAATTACATCTTCCTCTTTTTGGTTGATGATTGTGTCAATCGCGATCGCGGTTTTTCCGGTTTGGCGATCGCCAATAATCAATTCGCGCTGACCCCGACCGATGGGAATCATCGAATCAATAGCGGTGATACCGGTTTGCATCGGTTCGTGTACAGAACGACGCGCAATAATACCAGGTGCGGGAGATTCAATCAAGCGAGTTTCGCTAGTTTTGATTTCTCCTTTACCATCAATTGGACGACCGAGAGCATCAACGACTCGTCCAACCATCGCGTCGCCCACCGGCACCTGAGCAATTCTGCCTGTAGCGGTGACGGAGCTACCTTCTTGAATATCGCGACCTTCACCCATCAACACCGCGCCCACGTTGTCTTCTTCTAAGTTTTGGGCGATGCCGATTGTGCCGTCTTCAAATTCTAATAGTTCCCCAGCCATAGCCTTTTCTAGACCATAAATCCGGGCAATACCGTCACCTACTTGCAGTACGGTACCAACGTTAGCAACTTTGACATCTTGGTCATATTGCTCGATTTGCTTCTGAATAATGCTGCTGATTTCGTCAGGTCTGATGTTAATAGCCATGTGTCTATCTTTAATTTGGGAGACTGAAGGAGTGGTTACTGGGAGCGTGGTTATTAGCAACTAACAACTAACAACCAACAACTAACAATAAATTAAGAGCCACTTAAGCGTAAGGAAAGGCGGCGTAATTGACTCCGCAAACTGGCGTCAATTACCTGAGAGCCAACTTTGATGATCACACCACCAATCAAGTCGCTGTCTATCTTGGTTTCTAGATCGACTTGGCGAGCGTTGGTCATGGCGATGACTTTTTCTCGGATTGCTTGTTCTTGCTCGCTTGAGAGAGGAACGGTGGAAGTAACTTCTGCTAAAACAGTTTGATTTTTCTGTCTTAGAAGTGCTATATATTGCTGACAAATTGGTTCTAGCAATAAAATCCGCCGTCTATCCACCAACAGCATCAAAAAGTTGCGTAAGTAGGAATTATCACCACCCACTACTTCGCTGATGACTGCCTTTTTTTTGTCTGGTTCAATGAAGGGATTGCCGACAAAGTTTTGCAATTCTGGGGAATTTTGCAATAAATTCAACAAAGAACGCACATCTTCGCCGAATTCTTCTGTCTGGCTTTTGGATTCAGCTACTGACATTAACGCCTGTGCATAGGGCTGGGCGATTTCGGCTGTTGCTATGTCGCTTTTCATTCCCTATGCTCCCACTTGCGCGATGCTGCGGTCAATTAATGTTTGTTGAACGTCGTCCGCAATGCCACTCCGCAAACCGGATTCGACTTTTTGCAATGCTAGGGTAGCTACCCGTTGCCGCAATTCGGCGATCGCTCGATCTCTTTCTGTGTTTAGATCAGCTGCGGCTGTTTGTTTCAAGCGTTCTACGTCTTGCGCTGCCTTCGCCAATATCTCTGACCGCGCCGATGAGGCGTTTTCTTCCGCCGCTTTGCGGATGCGTTGTGCTTCTGCTTGCGCTTGAGTCAACTGTTCCTGCACTTTTGAAAGGGCAATTTGTGCCTCTTTTAAACGCGCTTCTGCTCCCTGAATTTCGGTTTCAATACTTATCCGCCGCTCGTTCAGGATGTTGGTTAAAACTTTACGTCCAAAGTAAAATAATATGCCAATCAGAAGCGCTAAGTTAATCAGATTAGTTTCTAAAATGTCTAGGTTTAGACCGAAACCACCTTCGCCTTCTGCCATTTCTGAGTGAACAGCGGCTTCTGCGGCAAGTAATATGAAAGTCCCCATGTTAGCCATTTACACGCTCGCGCTCGCTTGCTGATTTATTTGAACTTTCCATAAAGGGAAAGTAATTTGCGTTTCCCGCTGGGAAAAATAAGTTTAATTTTCCCGATAGGAAAAAGTGCCTTTCGACACTTAATTAAGCGCCATCCTAGATGTCAAGATGCGCGTATACTTTCAAAGGAAACCAATGTTATAATCTGAAAAGATATTACTTTATCTCACCAGACTTGTTGGTCCTAATAGTTTTTCTAGTATCTGCCTGCTGAGGGCATCAACTTGTTGTTCTAAGGAACGCATTGCTTCTTGCTTTTGCTGCTCGATTTCCACAGATGCTTGTTCGCGTTGAGAAGAAGCTTCTTTTTGCGCTTCGGCGATTTTCTCGGCGGTAATCTTCTTCGCTTCAGTTTGAGCTGCTTCTACAGTAGCTTGCGATTGCCTGCGAGCATCCGCTAACTGCTGTTCATACTCTTTCGTTAAGCGCTCAGCTTTAGCTAAGCGTTCACGCGCCTCAAGGTTATTCGTGCGGATATAATTATCGCGATCGTCTAATACCTTGGTTAGTGGCTTGTAGAAAATTGCATTCAACAAAGCTGCTAACAGCAAAAACTGCAATGCCATCAAGGGCAAGGTAGCATCAAAATCAAACATTTCTCTCCTGTGAGGCTGGAATAGCACTCTTTCATGGCTAGCTAATTCATCCAACCTTTAATATTCTACAGACCCCATAGCCAAGCAGGGTCAACTTACATGGAAACGACTGGCATAATTCACGCATTCGCTCTTGAGCGCTCATTCAAAAAGCCAATATTGCTCGGCTTAATGGCTGTTTTGAATGAATTCGATTTGCCCAGCGTGCGTTTTGGTCAGATGTAGAGGCGTTTTTGATGTCTTTGTGTCAACCGTTCGGTGTCAGATGAAGGCTGATCACGCTGACATCGTTCACGTCTCTACACTAACAATTTTTAGGTCTTAGGCAAATGGGTTAGCAAACAGTAGCACTAGAGCAATAACCAGACCGTAGATGGTCAGGGATTCCATGAATGCTAAGGTTAAGAGCAATGTACCGCGAATTTTTCCTTCTGCTTCTGGTTGACGCGCAATACCTTCTACTGCTTGACCCGCAGCATTTCCTTGACCGATACCAGGTCCAATTGCAGCTAAACCAATTGCTAAAGCAGCAGCGAGAACGGAAGCAGCAGAAACTAATGGATCCATTTTGATTTTCCTTATGAGAACAGAATGAACAATTTTCGGTTTTAGATTTTGAACAAAATCTAAAATTACATCAACTGAGAAGCTTTAATGCTCCTCATGCCCTTCATCACCGTGCCCAGCTATTGCTTCGTGAATGTATGCTCCTGCTAAGGTAGCAAAGACCAGGGCTTGAATGGCACTGGTAAATAGACCTAGAGCCATAACGGGCAAAGGTACAAACAGAGGAACCAATAGAACTAGCACACCTACTACCAATTCATCCGCCAAAATATTGCCAAATAGACGGAAGCTTAGGGAGAGAGGCTTGGTGAAGTCTTCGAGAATAGCGATCGGCAATAAAATCGGTGTCGGCTCTATATACTTCTTAAAGTAGCCCAAACCCCGTTTGCTAAATCCCGCGTAAAAGTACGCTAAAGAAGTTAACAATGCCAACGCCACAGTCGTATTGATATCATTTGTCGGTGCCGCCAATTCGCCAGAAGGCAGTTTAATTAGCTTCCAGGGAATTAACGCACCCGACCAATTCGACACGAAGATAAACAAAAATAGTGTGCCAATAAACGGCACCCAGGGACGGTAATCTTTCTCACCTAATTGGTTTTTCGCCAAGTCCCGAATAAATTCTAAGGCATATTCCATCAAATTTTGGATGCCTTTAGGAATTCTCTTGGCGTTGCTAGTAGCAGCTATGGAAGCGATGACGAGAACGCCAATCACAAACCATGAGGTGAGAAAAACTTGCCCGTGTATTTTCAGATTGCCCAATTGCCAGTAGAGGTGATGACCTACTTCCAATTCGGCGAGGGGAAAAGAATTAAAGGCGTTTGAGACACTAAGCATGTGCATTCTTCAAGATTTTTCCCCAAAAAGCGAGGATTGGAGATATTGTCTTTGTGAGCCTGACTTTTAAGAATCAGGAATAAACGCAGTTTGCACCGTATAGACGATGAGCGTGGCTTTGTAAGTGAGAAATCCCAAGAATATTGGCAGGACATGTAAATCGCGCCATTGAGTCGCCACTACCATCAAACCAATAAACAGAGCAAAACGATCTTTGCTCAAACTGTTTTTTTCGCTACCTAGCCGCTCAACGTCTCTAGCCAGCAATTTTAAGTAAACCACACCCGCACACGCCCCTATCAAATAATTCAGGGCAATGTTTAGGGAATAAAAAATCCACACTGAGATAAAAATAATTCCCGTCAATACGAGTGTGATTCTCAACAACTTCTGAAAGAGTTGATAAAACTCTTCCATAGAAGAGGTGGCTGGTTCTGTGTCCTCAAAACCAGGTTGAGCATCTTGTCGTGTTGTCGGCGTGGGGTTAATCGATTCGTCTGACAAGCTCACGGGAAGCAGAAACCAGTACAGCTAATTATGTTGACTGCACATTCAGTCAGCTGAATCATATCACGGTTGGGTAACAATACTTTAGGAAAAAACAATTAACTTCTTGTCAGGGAATGGGG
>CAXTNZ010000231.1:0-11464 GCA_964245695.1 uncultured bacterium
CTGTAGCAATTGCAGTATCCAATTGCACAATCAATCTCCTGGATTCCACAGTTAAAAAAATGACTTTTATGGAAAAAATATTGACTGCACTTGGTGTTACCAACGCCAGTACTCTCACTGGTAGAGCCGAAGAAATAGGTCAGCAAACGCAGCACAGACAAACCTATGATATTGCCTTAATCCGCGCTGTAGGGACAGCTTCTGCGTGTGCGGAATATGCCCTACCATTACTGAAACTGGATGGTTTAGCAGTAATTTACCGTGGCAATTGGACAGATGATGAAACAACGGCTTTGCAAAATGCTGTTGAGCAGCTGGGTGGAGTAATTGAATCAATCGAAAAATTTACAACTCCCTTAAGTGATAGCATTCGTCACTGCCTCTACTTGCGGAAGGTACGCAACACACCAGCTAAGTTTCCCCGTGCTGTTGGTGTACCGACTCAAAAGCCGCTTTAACAGGAGGAGGGGGAGAGTGGGAGAGTGGGGTAGACAAGGACGAATCAATTCACTCATTCAAAATTCATCTCCCCCCACTTCCGCCACTTTCATCTACGCGGTTTTACTTGCTGCTGCAAAGCGTTTGTTAATCTCATCCCAATTCAGCACGTTCCACCAAGCATTTAAGTAATCGGCGCGGCGGTTCTGGTACTTGAGATAATATGCATGTTCCCACACGTCATTACCGATAATCGGATATTTGCCTTCACTGAGGGGACTGTCTTGATTAGCTGTAGTCGTCACTTCCAGCTTGCCATTTTTATTGCGGACGAGCCAAACCCAACCACTACCAAAACGATTAGCACCAGCTTCGTTAAATTGCTTTTTGAAAGCAGCAAAACTGCCGAAGTTTTGGTTAATGGCGGATGCGATCGCTCCTGTTGGTTCTCCGCCACCTTTTGGTTTCATAATTTGCCAAAACATTGAGTGATTCACATGTCCACCACCATTGTTGCGTACCTTTTTGCGAATATCTTCTGGCACACTGTTGAGATTGAGTAACATTTGTTCAACAGTTTTGCTTTTGAGTTGTGGGTGTTTATCTAACGCCGCATTAAGGTTTTTCACATAAGTCGCATGGTGTTTATCGTGGTGAAACTGCATCGTTGCCTTATCAATGTGTGGTTCCAGCGCATCGTAGGCGTATGGTAAAGCAGGAACGGAGTAGACACCTTGAGCTTTTGCTTTTGATGTCTCCTCAGTTTTGTTTGCTGGAGTTGCTTGGTTATCGCTAGGAGCTTTTTCTGCCGAAGCGCAACTATCTAAGGCAAAAGCACTTGCACCGACTCCAAGTAAAAACAAGAAATGGCGACGATTAATAGTCATAAAACTTTACAGAACACGTAAATTAAATTAAGTTTGCAGTTTTTATTGTCTGAGATTCAGGTTATAAATCATATCATTTTTGATTTTAGGTTTTATGCAATGCAATAGACGAATGCGTTGCCATCTGCAAAACTTCCGGGCAATAGTACTTTGACTGATATCTTGCACCATTCTCAATTAGCCCTAAGAAACCGGGTTTGTCAACGAAAAATAAAGGTTTTTAGAGTTAGCTGTTTGCACTCTTACCCGGTTTCTGACATTGGTGCTTTGATGTGAATTGAGAGAAGGCGTTTTTTTGGCAAGCGATCGCCTAATTATCTCATGATTAACCCGCAAGTTATAAAGCTGGGACTATAGGAACAAAGCCCGCATTCAGTCTTTTCACTTTTTTACTAGAATATATGCTTTAGCATAGTCAGGCAATTGCTGGATATGCTGACCAAAATCTTTTTTATCCTGAAAAATACCAGCTAAAAAATCGAGTTGATGCAGGTTCGGTAAAAATGCTCCGCCTGTATCTGCTACAATTCCCATTTGCAGAGTTTTTTGTCCGCCCTTATTATATTCAAGAACAATAATTTTCCCTAAACCAATATTTAGGACATCTCCTGCAAAAGTTACTCCAGGTTTGATAGAAATTTTTGCATCTATTTTATATCCATAGCCTTTGATAGCATCAACTTCTCTAAAATACCAATAGCGTTTTTGGGCGGTTGCTGCTAATCCTCGAACATAAGGCATTTCATTGTTTCTATCAACATTAAAAAATGCTTTAGAACCATCAGTAAAATTAACCAGTATTGTTCCCTCCATTATAGCTTCTTCTAAACCTTCTCTGGTCAGATAAGCGAGAGGTTCTACTTTACCAAATTCTCTACCACCAGGTTCATAAATACCCGATAAAACATCCTGCTTTGTATATTTAGTGTAAAACTTATCAGCAGTTAAGTTATCCTTTAAACTATATATTGGTATTTTAAACGAAGATGTTTTTTTGCGAGAACCAGAATGCTTAAAAACAGCATATTTTGTAATTCGTAATTGTTTTTGTTGAGCTTTTTGTGGGTTATAAGCAGACCATTTGATAACTCGAAAATTTGCGTTGATAAAATTAGGGTCTTGTAAACGTGTACTGCGATGATTGGCAATATCTTCTTGCAAGACACCAATCATAAAATCCAAAGTTTTGAGGATATCTTCTACAGTAACTCCTTGAGCGCCAAGTAGTCCTGTACGTTGAACATCTGGATCTAACGAACCATAGTCTTGGAAATATTTTCTGGTATTGGAGAGAGTTGTTAATAAGTCGCTTTGATTGAAATTAACCTTAGTGCTTGGTAGTTTTCCGGAAGTAAAAACTTGATTGCTATTAACACCAAATTTTGGCTTTTGCGACTCATCAATCACCGAATATGGTTTTGATGCTTGCGCCAATTGCTTAGATGAAAAAACATTTTCCTTGCCTATATTCGGCTCAGATGTTGGCTGAACGATAAAAGCATTTTGAATATTTGAGGCAAGGGAAATCTGCTGTTGAGGTAAGGCAGAATTTTGTTGTTGAGTAAAGGGTAAATTCTCTGTAGCCGGATTTTGTTGGGCTAGTGGTTTAGTTTTTGACTGAGTAGATAGTAAACCAGTGAGTAATAAGGTGGCAAAACAGACTGTGAGGCGAAGTTTTTGATTGAATAAAATACTCATAAGAATTAACCAATTGATGGAGCTTGCTAAAAATTTTTCTCATAGAAACTGAGGAAGTGGGAGAATTCTGCTTATCCTCCTTATCCCCAAGTCTCTTCAGCGAAAGCGACAAAACTTGCGATCGCCATCATTTTCTGGAAATTGCCAAGAATAAGCAAAATGGCTCACACCCTTAATTTGTGGGGCAAGTTGGCGTAGCGCTTGCATTTGCACTTCTAATGGCGGACGATTACTAATCGATTCGCCCCACTTACCAGCTAAAGCAGGAATCACCTGCGTCCCTGGTTTTGCCTGACTCAAAACCCGCTGCGCTTCAGCAACAATACAACTGGTATCAGCGCAATTAGCATACAACATCGGATGCCACTCTAACGAACTGGGAAATCTATCCCAAGGTTGCAAGCGGGAATCATAACCTTGTCCTAATGATTGGTTCCCTGAAGGGAAAAACACCACCCCCGCCGGAATACCTAGCTGCTGTGCGGGGTAACTAGCTAAAGTTACAAAATCTAGGATACCTTGCATAGCGTGGGCAACTGCAAGCTGCCACAATTCCACTTGCAAAAGTGGTTGTCTTTCGGTTGCAGTCATCAGCGACTTTTCTGCTGTGACCTCCGGGACAGTGCGACCTTGCCATAGTGGTTCACCTTCAGTAGGATAAACTTTATCGACATCAGCTATATCTCCCGCTGTCACGTATCCCTTACTTAAAAAGCGCCGAATCAAATCCAACCCTTTGTTATTTTGTGCGCGTTGAAATAAAGCTTGTTGGGTAGCTTCAGTAAATAGCCATAAATCTGTGACTTTGGTGGCGATAGAATCACTTCCCGCCTGTCGCGGATAGCGCACATAGTCAAATAGAACACCATCCGGGCGACGACGTATCACCTCCTGTTGCAGTTGGTAGTAGTCGCGTTTCGCTTGTAAGTTGTAGGGGTCAATAAAGACTTGACTACCGTTATCTACAACATATAAGCTTGTTTGACCCTTGCCATTGCGAGCGATTGCTCCTTCCCTATCTTTACGCTGGGCGTAAGTATAGCCAAAATTTGTCGTAAACATCCAGGCGTAAACTTTCAGACCGCGTTCCCGCCCTTTTTGAATTGATGTAGCCAGCAAATCAACCTTTTCTGACCCTGGGATGCGAATTACAGAAGGCCAAACTGTCGGGTTAGCGCTGGTTGGTAGCAGTACCTGCCCATCGTAAAACACTTCCAAAAAAACTTGGTTATAGCCCCGGCTAACAATTCGATCCATAATTTGATCAATTGCTCCCGGTTGAATGTCACAAGGATACAAGCGCAACCAGATTGCTTGAATTTGTGGCCAAGTGCGACTGCGGCATTCCCGCAAAGCTTGTGCGTGTTGTTGCAACAACTGCCGATAGCTGTTCTGGGCATCTTGATTGCCTTTTAGTGCCCAAGCGCGTAAGTTGTCTTTTTCTTGCGCCGCCGTTGCTGATAACTGGCAATACTCAGTTACTTGCGCCCTTGCTGGTTGATTGCCAAAATAAGGAATCAGCAGACTAGTGCTGAAAATGGCAGCGAACAGGCGTCGCCAAAATAACATTGGTCTTGCAATATTCAAGAGACGGTTAGACATACCTACTTATAAAAGGACAAAAGAATCATCAACCCCAACTCAAATTACTTGGGGCGATGTGTATCTAATTTTCTAGTTGAGTAATAGGGGTTTTAAAGCCTACTTCTTAAAGACTCCCAAACCGCTATTTCTGTTGCCGCATTTTGTTATTCAGTTAATTTACAAGAATTTTTGACGCAATGTCACTATGCGCTCATAGTTTGTTTTTTCGCCAATCATAATTCGTTTTATCCACTGCCATTAAGGTTTCTACTGATAGCCATAGCAAAATTTAGCCGCATCTCCAGCTAAAATAAAGCCCGACTTAGGAATTCAAAATTTAAAACCCAGATTTTATCATCATAAATAGCTAATATAGTCAAGAGTCAAAAGTAGCACACTAACAAGGACTGTTTCCGCCACAATCAAGTGTCTGTTCAACAGTCAAAACTTTGAACTCTATACTTTTGACTCTCGACTTTTGACTTTCAACTGCAAGCAGCAGATAGTTAACCGCCACGCTTCAGCGCCGTCTCTACCTGCTGGAACTCAAGCTGTAGGCGTTTTTTCAACTTTTCTGGCACGGGACGATTTGGGTAAGAACTGTAGTGTCCAGCTAGAGAGTTTAAAGCTGTTCGCATAGTTGTAAAAGAACTAAGACCAGAAACAGAGTTAACCCGCTGGTAGCGAGCTGAAAAATCATTAATTTTTTGCCGCGCTTCTGCTTGAATTGCTGCTTTATCTGGCGCATCGTTGGGAAGCTCCAACGCATTTTTCATGATATTGACAACAGTCAAAGTGTCTTGGCGATAATTTCCTGTCAAACTATCCGGACTACCACAGCCCGTAGTGCCAATCACCAAAACCAAAACCAGGGCAAGCAGACGTGACCAATAGCGCTTCATAAGCCTTCATGGTGAAACAACGCATAAATCAACGTCCATCGTATCCTGGATTGGTATCCTGGGGATCATCTAAGTGCTGAGTCAGGAGGCGCGGAGTTAAAAATTTAAAACTGTTAACTCATAACTCTTAACTCATAACTTTCTGATATAGAGTATCCCGTTGTTGGTAAGGTCTTGCTAAAGACTTAATGGCACCTTGCAAGGTTTCAACTTCCATACAAGTTCCACCAATAGCACCAGCCATTGTGGTAATATGCTCCTCCATTAATGTGCCGCCGATATCGTTGCAACCCCAAACTAAAGCTTCTGTTGCACCCGCAAGTCCTAGTTTTACCCAACTTGGCTGATGGTTAGGAATCCAATTTCCCAAGTAAATCCGCGCCACAGCGGTAAGTAGCAGTGCATCAGCCAAAACTGGTTGATCGCGTTTGACACGGCTGCGTAAGGGTTTTGGCGCTTCTTGTCCGACAAAGGGTAGTAAAATAAATTCACTAATGCGACCTGGGTATCCCTGATTGATAGCGGTTTTTTGAAGCTCGCGCAATTTTTCTAAATGCTCTATTTGCTGTTCTGGCGTTTCAATATGTCCTGACAGCATGGTGCAAGTGGTGTGCAAACCTAATTTATGTGCTGTACTGACAATTTCTAGCCAAGTGTTGCTGTCAGTTTTTTCCGGACACAATATCCGTCGCACATCATCATTCAACACTTCAGCTGCTGTTCCTGGCATTGAGCCAACACCAGCATCCCGCAAAGCTGCAATCACATCAACATATTCAAGTTTGTCTTCTTTAGCGATAAATTGCACTTCTTGGGGAGAGAAAGCGTGTAGATGCAGCTGGGGAAATTCCTGCTTGATGCTTTCCACTAACTTGAGATAATAAGGCAAAGACTTGCCATTCACCTTTGCTTGTAGGTTCAATCCCCCCTGCATACAAATTTCCGTCGCACCCCGTCGCACCGCATCTGTCAGCTTTGGCAAAATTTGCTCCCAATCTAACCAATAAGCACCCGCTTCACCATCATCTCGCCGGAAAGCGCAGAAACTACAGTGCTGCTCACAGATATTTGTAAAGTTAATATTGCGATTAATTACGTAGGTGACAGTATCGCCAGCTTGAGTATAGCGGAGTTTATCAGCTGTAGCGCGAATCGCAGCTATTATACTTGATTCAGTCTGTTTTAACAATACCACTCCCTCTTCGGGAGATAAATCGTACCCCCTGGCGGCACGGTCAAGAATAGCATCAACAGTTGCAGTAGTCACGATTTATTACAAGCACAACACATTTCTCATTTTGACAATAAATACATCGTTTATCCTCTAACTGCATAACTAAATTTGCTTACAGCTATTTAAATATAGAACGTAAGTTTTTCCGGCTTAAGTTCCTTAGAGAGAATCAGGTATGGTTTGACTGACAAACTCAAACTTATGCCAATGGGTAAGTCAAGGACTTGCAAATCAATTTGGTCAACATTTTCAACAAACGAGAAATAACTAATGAAACGAAATATACTTGGCGTGATTGGTCTTTTATTCACATGTGCAAGTGTGGGAATTAATACACCTGCCCACGCCGCACCCAGTAGTTACCAAAAGACTTGCTCTGATATTTCTATTGATGGAAATCAACTATCAGCCACTTGCAATACGCGTAATGGCGCATCAAGGCAAACCTCAATAGTTCTGAGAGGAATTGAAAATATTGATGGCAACCTAAAAGTGACTAACCCTAACAAAGTTAGTAGTTTCCAGAATAGTTGCTCTAACATCGATATCAATGGACGTCGAATCAAGGCGACTTGCCAAAGAAAGGATGGTACATCGAAGCGAACCTCAATAGTTCTGAGAGGAATTGAAAATATTGATGGTTTTCTCAAGTACACAAGTAGCCCATAGTAGTTTAAATTAAATTAGTTTTTGCACCTTAAACTTCTTGCAAAAGTGCCTTTTGTGCTTTTGTGGGCAAGGGAAAAATACAAACCCTTTAACCCTTGCCCTTTCTCTTTTCCCCGACTAATGCCACGGAGTTTATTGTTCCTTAGTCCGTTATTTCCTAAAGTAGTAAATTCTCTGACTAAAATTAATTTGACTTCCGACGCAGTTGATTACATATGCAGTTACCACAGATCATTAGAAGCAAATTACATTTTACATTTTTGATATAAATATCGGACTTTGACATATTTTTATGAATCGAAATCGCACACTTGATAAATTAGCATCAACCTTAAATTTACACAAATCGACAAGAACCTTTAACCTTAAAGAAAACTAGGTTAAGTAGATATTAAGAAAACTCCTGAAAAGTTAATTATCACATAACCATTCCTAAATAAATAGCAATCAAATTAACACTATTTCATGATAGGGTGAGGAAGTTTATAGTCTTTGATTATTGAAATTATCAGCAATCTAGAGAGACAGCTATATGGGGAACTCATGGCTTGGTAAGCGATGGCTTTTATTCTTCTTTGCTTTAGCCCTATTTTACAAAATATACGCTTGCTTTCAGGTTCCTGCTGTTACTTCTGATGTCCTTAGACAGCTTGGATATGCTAGTCATGCAATAGACAATAACTTTGGCATTTATACAACAACAGCCTTAGACTTTAAGCCTGAAGTTTGGACGAGGTATTGGAGCAATCAAACTTATATTTATCCACCAGTTACTCTTTTATTTTTCTATTTCTTCTCAATCTTCCATCTGGGAATTTTTTGGGTAAAAATTACGCTCACTATAATTGACTTATTTTGTACATATCTTTTCTACAAATATGTATCAAAGCTAGCAGCAGTCCTCTTTTTTTGTGCCCCAGTCATGCTATGGTACAGCTCCCATGAGGGACAGTTTGAAATTATACAAACTCTTTTCATCATTCTCAATGCTTTAGCTATAAAGAATAGGCATTGGCGACTTTCAGGTTTCTATTTTGCTATATCTATTCAAGTAAAGCAATTGGGATTGCTGATAGCTCCGTGGATGCTTTATGAAATGTGGAGAGAAAAAAGTAGAAGTGGTAAATCTTTTTATTTAATATTAATTCAAGTTGCACAAGGCGCAGCTTTGGGATTTATCCCTTTTTTAATGTTCTACCTTCGCACTCCCTATCTGCTACTCCTACCAGTAACACAAGGATCTAATTTAATTTACAATCCCTTTGCATGGATTTTTGTGATGGGAAGGTTTTTTAGCTGGAATCCTAAATGGTTAATTTATTGGAACGCAGTTTTTACCTATACTCCTTTAATCATACTGTTGATAGCCATATTTCGGTGGAATAAAAAAGAAAAGATTATTTCTGCTATTCCTCTAGTTTCCTTTTGGTTTGTAATTAAGTCGCTGAAATGGGGGCAGTTTTGGTACACAATTATTAACCCAGGCTTTATATTTTGTTTGTCCCGTAAAAAACTCATCCACTTACTATTATGTCTTCATCTTTTACAGTGTTTACATAGTACAGTATCAATAATATATAAACCTATTGGTGCGGTGGAATCTCAAGAGTCGCGTAATATTATGAAATCCTGTATGTTCACCTGCAATCCACAACAGTTGATTCCCACCGCTCAGCCTGTGCAAGGCAAAGCAGCTCAGGGCTAAGGAGCAATTGTCGTGTAGCTAAATCAAATTAATCTAACTAAAAGATATTCTTTTGTCAATATACTCTTTAAATATCTGGATTTTGTTCAATGAGTATGAATCAATCTAATTCATTATTAACAGTACCATCCGGTCTTTTGCAGATTTCTGAACTACCATCAGCTTCTGTAAGTGCAGATAGTGAAACGATTCTGTTTTCTCTAGTAATTCCGACTTACAAAGAACGTGAAAATATCAACAATATTGTCAGTATCTTAACCCAAATTCTAGATGAGTCTATCCCAGGAGAGTACGAGCTGATTGTGGTAGATGATGATAGCCCAGACGGGACTTGGGAAGTAGCTCAATCTCTAATGCCAGAATACCGGCAGTTGCGAGTGATGCGACGCTGCTCTGAACGCGGACTTTCTAGTGCTGTGATTCGCGGATGGCAGGCAGCCAGGGGGCGTATTCTAGGGGTGATTGATGGTGATTTGCAGCATCCACCAGAGGTGCTGTTGCAACTGTTGCGTGCTATTGAACAGGGAGCAGATTTGGCAGTTGCTAGTCGTCATGTGGAAGGCGGCGGAGTTAGTAGCTGGAGTTTTATCAGGCGTTTCTTGTCTCGTGGCGCTCAACTATTGGGATTGATTATTCTACCAACTGTACTGGGCAGAGTTTCAGACCCGATGAGCGGTTATTTTATGGTGCGTCGCAGCGCTGTCGCTGGTGCAACGCTTAATCCAGTAGGATACAAAATTCTCTTGGAGGTGATTGGGCGGGGAAATGTGGATAAAATTGCTGAAACTGGTTATGTGTTCAGTGAGCGCAAACACGGTGAAAGTAAGGTGACATCGAAGCAATATGTGGAGTATCTACAGCACTTAGTGCGGTTGCGGCTTTCCACGGGGCGACTGGCGCGATTGGGTGAACGCGTCAGTTTCCCTGTTGGTCGATTCATCCGCTTTGGTTTGGTGGGGCTGAGTGGGGTCTTTGTGGATATGACGGTGCTTTACTTACTCAGCGATCCAACTACCTTGGCTTTGCCACTGACTCGCAGCAAAATTATTGCTGGTGAAATTGCAATTATTAATAATTTCTTGTGGAATGACGCTTGGACTTTTGCTGATGTCAGCATGAAGCAGCAGGAATGGCGTCAGCGCTTGAAGCGGTTTGTGAAATTTAACATTATTTGTCTTGCTGGTTTGGTATTGAATGTGCTGGTTTTGAATTTGGTGTTTAATTTTATTATTCCCAACCGCTATATTGCTAACCTGATTGCGATCGCCGTCGCCACTGTCTGGAATTTCTGGGTTAACTTGAAACTTAGCTGGCGGGTGACGGAAGTAAAATAATACCATTTTGGTGGATTTCACTCGCGCGTTGCATATTTAAAAAGAAGTCACGAGCCAGAAGTATTATTTATTCTGACTCTTGGCGCTTGGCTCCCCTGACTAGGACTAATGCCAGCTTATAGGCATATCAGCTTAAAACCAGAGGTGAGTGACATATTGGAACGCAATTCAGTATTAGATATAGATTTGGGAGTTTAGATTGAACTCAAGTCTCAAATCCCAAGTCTATATCTATAAATCGACTGGTTGCTGCCACCAAAATGAAATTTCCCCTTTATAAACGCTGGTTTCACGCCTTGCTGCTGCTGATGTGGTTAATTATCGGTATCGGCTTGCGCCTAACCCACTTAACTGCAAAGCCTCCTTGGACTGATGAGTTTTCCACCCTGGTGTTTAGCTTGGGGAACAGTTTTCTGGGAGTACCCCTAGATCAAGCGATCGCTCCTGATATTCTCTTGCAACCACTGCAACCGCAACCGAATGCTAGCATCAATGACGTATGGGCACACTTAAGTACTGAAAGTAACCATCCGCCACTTTACTTTATGCTAGCTCACTGGTGGATGCAGCTATTTCCTACTGAAGGCGATTTGGTGTCATTATGGGGGGCGCGATCGCTTTCGGCTGTTTTCGGTGCATTATCCATCCCTGCTATCTATGCCTTAAGTTGGTTGACTTTTCGCTCCCGCTTAATTGCTCATATTGCGGCGGCGATAATGGCAGTATCACCCTACGGCATTTTTCTGGCACAAGAAGCGCGTCACTACACTTTGGCAATCTTGTGGGTAATTGCTTCCTTAGCCTGTTTGGTAATTACCACACGTCATATCCAAAACCGCACACAGCTACCCATCACGATAGCACTCTCCTGGGTAGCAATTAATGCTTTGGGCATTGCGACTCATTACTTCTTCACCCTTACCCTCTGCACTGAAGCCCTAGTTTTGATTTTTCTGGCTTGGCAACAGTGGAGACAAGGAGGCATTGGTCATTGGGCATTGGGCATTGGGCAT
>CAXTNZ010000232.1:0-11295 GCA_964245695.1 uncultured bacterium
CTTCCAAAGTTTGATGGTTTTGTCAGAACTTGCAGAAGCAAGAATTTGTCCATCGGGGCTAAAACTGACACTATTAACTGAGTTTTCGTGACCATCCAAGCGATTTTCTTCGCGAAGGTTAGCAAGAATCTTCAGTAAACTAAACAAAGGACTGTAGGCAACGTATTTTGTCAGCGGCTCATCCTTGACTATATTTTTCAGTTCCCGACCAGCCTGCACTGCTGAAAGAAGACCTTCAATTTGCCTAGCTTCAGAAAACTGTAGAAAAGCATTAGTTCCATCCTGTTCCAATCGTGCAGCTTTGAGTGCCATTTTACGGGCTGTTTCTGCTTGTTGGGCAAATATCCCTAATACTACGGCTCCCAGCAAAGTCACACCTAATACCATAGAACCTATGCGAATCCGCTGATTAGCTTTGCGATTCGCTTCTGCTAAAATCTGCTTTGCTTGTTCTTCGGCTTCCAGTCGCTTTTGAAAATCCCGCTTATCTAAATTCTGGCTAGCAGCTAAAAACTGATAGTCTAAATCACCCAAGCTTTTACCGGCAGCCCAACTTTGAGCATCGTGCAAAGCTTGTCCCCGCAACAAGCGCGACTCATCTTGAAACTCAGAAGCAACCCAAGCATTCAATGCACCAGAGTAAGGACGTAGTTTTGCTAGTATTTTTTCACACCATTGTTGATTAAATACTTCAGCGTAAATGCGATTATAAATCCGCAGCTTCCCATCCCGTTTCACTACCAACCCAGTCAGCCGCAGTTCTGTTTGTTCCGGGCTGTCATCAGCGGCTATCTCTCCTTCGCCGTGATTTTGACCTAACCCCCCAGCCCCCTTCCCTATGAGGGAAGGGGGAGCAATATACCCCTCCCCTACGAGGGGAGGGGTTAGGGGAGAGGTTCCGGGAGAGGTCACAATTTGCTGACACAGCCCCAGTAATCTGCCAGTTCGCTGTTCGCCACTGTGCATAATTCTGTCGCGGATGGTTCTCAAATGCTCCGGTTCATCCTGCGCTTCCCAATTTACGATAATACGCTCTCTCACCACGCACTCGACAAAAGCTTGGGGATTCGGTATTGGGGATATAGAGTCCACCGCGATACAGGGAAGTGGTGACACAGAGCTTTTTTGTACGTCTTTGTCAAGTAACTTCTGCGCCGCTTGCAGTACTAATTTACAAACCTTCTGCGTTAAAAACGGCTGTCCTCCTGTCCAATAAAGCACTGCTTTCATCAACGTTTGCGGTTCACCCATCACCGCGAGTCCCTGTGCTAAAGGTTGCGCTTCCTGAAGCTGAAACCCAGTTAAATCAATAGCCCGACCAATATTAAAAGGTGTCCGGCGCTTATCTTGAATCAAATCGGAAGGGGTAGAAACGCCCAATAAAGCAAAAGTCAGGCGGTTGTAAGCGGAGTTATCTGCGCGACGGTTATAACAATCCCGAATCATCGCAAAAAAGTCATCAGTATTAAACGCGAGGCTGAGGATGCTGTCAATTTCATCAATAAATATGACAATTTCCTCCGTAATTGTGTTGAGCAACACAGTCTCAATAAACTTGCCCAAACGCTGTACAGGTGGCAGCAAATCGTTCTCAGTCCACCATTCCTCTAAATCAAAGCTTGTATAAATATTAAAACTGCCAACCATACAATCAATCACCCCGGCGTACCATTGCTCTGGGGTAATATCAGACGTGCCAATAGATGTAATATCAATCACCGCACAGGCAAACCCTTCATCCTGCAACCGCTGCATTGTCTGCACCCGCAAGCTAGATTTACCCATCTGGCGCGAGTTGAGAACGTAACAAAAATCACCTGCCTTCAACGCTTCGTAAAGGTCTTCGTCAGCTTGGCGTTTGACATAGGTTTGGGCATCAGTCGGGAGACTGCCCCCAACTTGATATTCGTAGCCAGCGATCGCTTTCGGGTTTACCATTTATTCAATGACATTGCGAGCAAGACGCTTCAACGATTTAACAACGGTATGTAAATCATCGCCACGATTTAGCGATAATGTGTACGATAAAGCATATCTGGGTATACCCTGTTTCATTAACTTAATAAATTGAAACTCCCGACCATTGGTGACAAAAACAAATGCAGGTTTTTCCGAGTCAGGATTACCCAGCATATAAGTTAATGCTTGGGGAATTGCTACCTCTAAAGAGTAATCAGCCCGTTTTGCCTCAACTACAAGCACCCAGAATAAAGGTTGGAAAACCAAAATGTCGATGCGTCCTCTGATAATTGTGCCTTCGTCTTCGGAAGAAATTTCGACTTCTGACTCTGAGGCAATGTAGAAAGGCGGTTGATAAAAACCAGCCAGATGCAATAATGGGGATAGTACCACCATCTTGACTACAGGTTCTAAAATTTGATATTGGGATAGATGGAGATATTCTGCTTTAATTTGGTTGAGAGATTGTTTCTCCAAGTCATTCAACTCAGGTAAATCCTGCTGCCACTCTGGGAAAAATTCGTCATCTGCACGTTGTAGGCTAAATTGATCGATAAGCTGGGTAATGGTGATATCTTTTGCCTGAATAATTTGAACCATTTATCTGTACCGTTTAAAATCAGAAAACGAACCGCAGAGGACGCAGAGTACACGGAGTTTGGGAGAGTTTGAGAGAGTTTTTGCGCTCATTCCGATTAATTTTTAATTCCCAAGCGATCGCAAAAATATTCACAATACAATTCACACAAAGGCATCACTTCATTTCCCTGAAACTTCACCAACCCCATACTGCGAAGTTTAAACGCTTCTGCTGTCCCCACATCTACAGGACAATCTACCGACAGCACTTCCTTGAATGCGGCTAGTAATTTGTCATTTTCCTGCAAATTCAGCAAATGGCGGCGCAAATGGTCGCTATAAGGTCCTTCCTCTGTCGGGGCGATTTGCTGGAGTTTTTCCAACGTCATCCGACCACGCGCAATTTGATACAAAGCTACCCGCGTTAAGTAAGGATGACCACCTACAAGGGTCATCAATTGCTCAACTTGTTCTCCAGTCCAATTAAGTCCATGTCGTTGCACTAACTCTTGCACCTGTGCATGATTCAAGTCTGGTAATTCAATCGGCAATCCCACATTAAAAGGCGACTGATTGATATTCAGGGGGATGTAAACTTCCTGAGAATGCACAATTACCAACCTGAGCTTTTTCCAGACTGGATCGTTTTTTGCCCGCTCGTGCCAAGCTCGTAATAGCCCAAAAAAATCATTAGCGATCGCCGGATGCTTAAACACCTCATCGACTTCATCCAAACCCAAAGCAACCGGGGTGTCAATAGAAGGTAATAAATACCTTTGAAAGTAATTTGTACATTTATTCTTACTTCCCAAAACGCCTTTCCAATGTTCCTCCAGCTTCTGTGGTAAACTCAGCGCATCGGTAATACTCGCAGCGAACCACTGTAAAAATAGATCCAAATTGCCGAGCAATTCTCCATCCACTGACTGAAAGCTCAAAGAAGGCGTTTTATAGCTTTCTTTGCTTGCGTGGTCGAGGATTCGCGTCATTAACGAACTTTTGCCCATCTGCCTAGGTGCTTTGACGCGAATCAGCGCACCCGGTTTGACAATAGCTTCATAACAGTCTGTTTCAATCGGCGGGCGATCAATATAATAGGCAGAGTCCAGAGGTATTTGCCCTTCTGGCGCTTCTAGGGGAGATGCCGGAATAGGCTCAATATTTACAACTCCTTCTGGCTTAGGCTTTGGTACTCGAACAGCTTCCCGACTAGAGCCTGAATCTTCCACCTCATCTTGCTGGCGCTGCTGTGGAATTGTTTGGCTAATGGGGCGTGAATCTTCTAGATTCTTTCTGCTTTTGAGTACTGGGGTTGAATATTCTGGAATACCCTCTAGGTCAATGTTAAGACGACCAAACTTATAGGCATCCTCATAGGATCTATCAGCACCCAGTGCCTCATAAAACCCCACAGCAAACTCAATCGCCGCTCTATCCCCAATTGCCCGATTCATGCCAATCACGTAGTCAACGTGTTGGTAAATCGCTTCAGCTTGCGCCTCACTATAGCAAGCATTTAACAAGACACATTCAATATTGTCAAATAACTCAAATAGCCCTGCCAGTGTCTCGGTTCTTACCAGATGCATTTCCCCTGAGTCATTCTCCAAAGCTAAGCCTTGACTCCCTGCCCCGTGTCCGGAAAAGTGAACAATCTCAGGCTTATGATCCAACAAAGCCCGACGTAAGTCTTTAGGGCGCACTGCCAATGTAGAGAAAATTTCAAACTGCTCTCGATTTCTAGAGCGTTCCAAGCCAGCCCGAATTTCGCGTACTTCCTCATCCAGACGCAGCTTGTTCGTATTCGTGGGATTGGCTGACAAAATCAGAATTTTCTTCACGATGCTATCAATTCTTGAACGCGGGCTTGCTACCTAGATGTAGTTTACTACACCCTACTTGCGTTCTTATTACTGATAGCACATTACTTAAATTTTAATATTTTCTCAAGTTAAGCTTTTATTTTCAGTAAATATACTGTATAATAAGTTTTGCAGTTATTAAAAACACTGTATTCAGCACTTCAGTGCTATCAAAAGGTGTTAAAACGCCTACTACATAATATTTATATATTTATGAATTCAAGCGATCGCTACCAGGTTTCAACCTAGTAGCGAAGCAACTTTAATCACAAAACCGCAGCACCTTTATTCATGTTTGCTGCCATCAGGCATAATTGCACCGTTTAAGTTTGCACCCTCCAAGTTTGCACGCTCTAAGTTCGCACCCTCCAAGTTTGCACCTTCCAAGTTGGCATTACTGAGATTGGCACCGTTGAGGTTAGCATCCTGAAGATTGGCATCCTCAAGGTTGATATCAGATAAGTTAGCAAACTGGAGATTACATTCTTGACATTGTTTAGTTTCCTGCAATTGCCTAACCAAATCACCCTGCTGGGAAATCATCAAACTTGACCACGCAGCAGCGATAATACCAATGCTGGCTAACCCAACCACAGCAGCTTGTTTTCCCCGTTGAATCGCTCCTGCAAACGTTTCTATCCCAGTATCAGCACCAATAACCCGAATTGGCTTAAGTGCTTCTAAAGCTACAGATGCACTATTATAGCGATGTTTCAGCTTGGGTTCGACCATTTTCGTCACCCAGTCAACAAAGCGCGGACTAAGTTGGGGAACTAATTTTTGGAAATCAAAGCGATCGCTATCGTTAATTAACTTGCCGATATTAACAGAACGGGTATCAGTAAGTAAACATATCAATGTTGCCCCCAAACTATACAAATCTGATGCCTCGGTGAGAAGATGACCAAATTGTTCTTCTGGAGGCATAAAACCTGGGGTTCCCGCTGCAAAGCTGCTCACAGCCACTTCCTCACCGCGTATCCGCGCCAAACCAAAATCCACTAGGTAAGCATTTAGTTGCTCATCTACCAAAATATTCTCTGGTTTGATATCTCGATGGATAATTGCGAACGGGCGAGTTTGCAAGTATACCAAAATTTCTAGAATTGAGAGAGCAATTTGCTTAACTTCTTTAGGATTAAAGCTGTGTTTTTCTGCTAAAGATGGAGCGTTTTTATATTCCTGTACCAGACAGAAATTCTCTGGTGTTTCAAAAGAATCTAGATAGCAGGGAATGCGGGGATGATCTAGTTGTTGCAAAACATCAATTTCGCGTTCATAAGCTTTCAAACCTGACCAGTCAACACCCTCATTCGCAAAACGAAACTGTTTAATTACCACCTGTTGATCTGAGTAGAGAGCATTAGCCAGGTAAGTAATGCGTCCCGCTTCCCGGTTGCGTCCTAGTTCTCGGATAACTTCATAACCTAGGTCAGAAAAATCTGGATAGTTATGGTAATAAAATCCGGTTATTTGTTCATTTAGCACTCTTTCACCCCCGCTATCTTCGGGATATTTTGTCAGCATTGATTGGCAAAAATCGGGGGTAACGATCGCTAGAAAAATCAACCAAAGTTGATTATCCAAAATTCCGCAGCACCTCAGTCCTAAAACTTCTTTATCTCGCCACTTAGCAAAGATAAATTCCGAAAATTTTTTGGCAAAGTCTGAGCGGAAAAAAGTCCGCTCGTAACTTCAGGAGTAAGGTGCTGTAATTGTGGGCGACTAGAGGGACTTTAAATCAAACTTGTGAAGCTGCTCTAGCCACTCGACAATTTGCGGATTTACTAAATCTGGCACTTCATCGTGGGGACAATGACCGGCGTTGGGAATGGGAACGATTTTGATTTCTTTGCCATTTCCACGCGCCTCCTCGTAAATCTTTGCCCCGGTGATTGGTGTCCAGGGATCATCTGCACCCCAAATTACCAACAAGGGACGTTCGACTTTGGGCAAGAGTTCCGCAGGAGTTGGACCAGGAGGCGCTGTGAGAATCGAGGCGAAAACTTGCTGCGCTCCCGGATCGCAAGAAGGAGCATAAAGTAAATCAACTAACTCATCGGTGACAGCTTGGCGATCGCGATAAACTTGGTATAAAGTCCGGCGAATTTGCTCCTTTTGGCGGATGCGGTTAAAGACAAATTTGCCTGTAATCGGATGACCCACTAACCTATTAAATGTTGACATGACAACGCGTAGCGGCGGGTTCAATTCATGAGGACGATGACTCAAACCACCCGCAGAGTTAATCAAAACACCACCTGCGGCAATTTCTGGATGTTCCGCCACCACCATCAAGCTTAAAAGTGCGCCGATGGAGTTGCCAATAAATACCGCAGGTTCTTGGATGTGTGCTTTGCCAAAATCTTTAAGCAGTTCCACCCATACTTCTAAGGTGTAATTCAACGGTGGCTTATCGGAACCACCAAAACCTAAAAGGTCAATAGCAAATACTTGGTAGCCCGCATTTGCTAAAACTGGGATATTTTTCCGCCAGTGACCAATCGAAGCACCAAAGCCATGAATTAGGACTAGAGGACGACCTGTACCCATGACGGTGTATTGAATTTTATAGTCCTTCCAAGCCCAGAAGAGTTTCTCAAACAGTGGCTGTTCTCGCTGTGTAGTTACAGTCATTTTTGTTAACTTTCCTAAAGTATTTAGTTTATATGTTAGTTTCTCCTGTGCCACGGGATTAATAGCTGAAGGGATATTTGCTTTTATTTAACGTTGTACATAGTCGGTACGGTGTGAGATGAAATACAAAAATCAAAATTACTTGGCTCATTTGGGCAAAGTCTTTTTTGCTGCTGCTTATGTAGCAATAATTTCGCCAACGGCTTATGCATCTTCAGGATTCTCTACCACCACTAAACAAATACTTAATAATTCTGCAAGTCAACAACTTATGGCTGATAAGTCTGCTAGCCAAGTAGGCGATTTGCCAGAAGCCGTCAAAACAGCCGTTTTAGAAGACATATCCCAGCGTGCAGAAGTAGAAATCTCGGCTTTAGGCGTTGTTAATGCCGAAAAGAAAACTTGGTCAGATGGCTGTTTGGGTTTAAAAGATGGAATTTGCACTTCTTCTACAATTCCTGGTTGGCAAGTAGTTGTCGCCAGCGAAGAGCAAATGTGGGTATATCGCACTGACAAATCGGGAAAAGTCGCCAAGCTGGATGAAAGGTCAACTCAGGTTGTGAATGCAACAATGATGCGGCGGGATACTACCACTGAGTAAACCAGCAGTCGCACTACTATTAGATACAAAGCGCAAAAATGTTATAATTGTAACTAAAAAAACAGTAATTGTACTGGAGGCGGCGCTCCCAGCAATTCCCATCCGCATGGTGGTAGCAACAACGAAAGCAGACGGACTCCAAGCGGTAAAAAGTAATACGACATCTCATTTGTCGTAGAGGCTGACAAGACGACAACAAAAGGTAAAAGGTAAAAAACTTTTACCTTTTACCTTTTTCTTTTATTAACATCTTGCAAAGCGTGTCAGAAACCGGGTATTAAAACAAATTGAAAAACCATAATTATAGTCTGTTTAAAAAGACTATAGCAATCCTAAATAAAGAGCGTGAAATTTACCGTATAGACGTTTCATGAACCGTCTCTTCATTGCAATCTAGGTAATTTTCACAATTTATTTAGGAACGCTATATAACAGTAGTTATTCCAGCGATAGCGCTTTATTTCCATTTTCAGCCTGATTTTTTTGCATATAAAGTTCTCTTACTGGGAAGGGAATTTTAATTTGTTCTTCTTGATAACGTTTATGCAATTTCTTAATAAATTTGTGTTTAGCAATGCGTAGGTCAAAAAATTCATTCACCCGCATAAATACCATAAATTCTATACTAAAATCCCCTAAATTATGAAATCTAATAAACGGTTCATTTTCTATCAATTCGGGTGAAACTTCTTGCATGACCTCTTTAGCAACCTCAACAGTCACTTTTTCAACTTGCTCAAGGTCGCTATCGTAATCTACACCAACATTAATCGTTAATGTGATTTCCTTGACTGGTAAATGATAGTTGGTAAAAATTGCCGAAGCTAGTTTAGAATTAGGCACAACTATTACATTATTTGAAAGCTCTTTTATAGTCGTATTACGCCATGTAATATCGGTGATATAACCCTCATGTTTATCTTCTAATTTTACATAATCTCCCGTTCTAACTTGCTTAGAAATAATTAGATAGACACCAGAAAATAAATTTGCAAGTGTGTCTTGCAGTGCCAAACCAACTGCTAAACCACCAATTCCTAAAGTTGTAAGTAACGGTGTAATTTGAACGCCAACAGTTTGTAATATGATTAATGTTCCTAAAATAAAAACGGTAGTTGTCGCAAGGTTAGAAAGTAGTGATGCTGAAACTCCTTGTGTTTTCCGACTATATAACCTAACAAAACCAGCAATTAGTCGGGCAATAACTAACGTAACTGAATACAGAAAAACGATGGTAATAATTGTTTGCAATACCTCGGCAACATCTGGTATAAGGCTTCGGTAACTACGAATTGCTCCATAAAATCCGCCAAGCACAAACCAAGTGAATGTCATGCGCTGCAAGGAGTGAAATATTATTTCACTTCCTGGTAGCCGTCTGCGAGGAGTAAATGTTTTCAGTTTCTGGAAGACGATTTTTTCAGCAATTATTCCAGCTAGTATGCCTGCTAAAATAAATGCAAGCGGCAAAATCCATTGCATCAACATAAGCAATTCCAAATTCAAATTTCCAAATTATATTCACTGAGATTTTAAATTTTTGATTTGAGATTCAATGCCTCCTTAATTGTGACGTTATAATTTACTTTGGCATTATTAGTTGTTGCCACAACTTTTTCCGATTTTCAAGACTAAATAATGCACTCAGGATTATTTGCTATTTTCCTGTGTTTAATTACAGTTTAAATTATACTTGGCTGAGTCTCTAGCAATTATCTTCTTTGGGTACTTGGCGTATTGGCGGTTCAAACTCAAAATTAATAATATGGACTTGCCAATTATTTACCACTCAGATTACGTTGCACCGCTACCTGAAGGACATCGTTTCCCGATGCCTAAGTTCCGGCAACTATACGAACTGCTGTTAGCTGACGGTGTGGCGCTTTCCAGACAATTTCACATCCCTGAATCTCCGCCGCCAGAGTTGATAGAGTTAGTTCACACCCCAGACTACGTTCAAGCTTACTGTAACGGAACGCTAGACCCGAAAGCACAACGGCGCATTGGTTTACCTTGGAGTCCGGCGCTAGTGAATCGTACCTGTGTGGCGGTTGGTGGTACAATTCTCACAGCTCAACTGGCACTAAGTCAGGGTTTGGCTTGCAATACTGCTGGTGGCACTCATCATGCCTTTCCGAGTTATGGATCTGGTTTTTGTATTTTCAACGATTTAGCAATCGCCTGTCGTGTCTTACAAAAACTCAACCTCGCCAAAAAAATCCTAATTGTCGATTTAGATGTTCATCAAGGTGACGGCACCGCTTTTATCTTTCAAGACGACGACAGTGTTTTTACTTTCTCGATGCACTGCGAAGTCAACTTTCCCGGTACTAAGCAAAAAAGCGATCTCGATGTTCCCCTACCAGTCGGGATGGAAGATGATACCTATCTACAAACTTTGGCAAGTTACTTACCAGATTTATTGTCTGATGTCAAGCCCGATTTAGTTTTGTACGATGCTGGTGTAGATCCGCATGTAGGCGATCGCTTAGGAAAATTAGCTTTAACTGATAGTGGCATTTTCCGCCGGGAAATGCAGGTTTTAAGTACCTGCGTAGCTGCTGGCTACCCCGTCGCCTGCGTTATTGGCGGCGGGTACGCTGATGATATGAAGTCGCTTGTGTGGCGTCACTCGTTGGTGCATCGCGCCGCTAGTCAGGTTTATCAGCAGTATGGACTGTCAGGCAGTACAACCTAAAGAATCTAAAAGCAAAGCGACATAAGTTGAAGATGTTTTCCCTTGCCAAGATTTGGGAACACTAGACTTGGAAAACTTTGTTGGCAAGGGCAACAGTGGATGAACAACGGCATAGTCAGGAATATTGAAACCGACTCGGAAGACTGGGGCTACGTGTTCAAAGGTTCGACAATTGATAGTTTAATCCGCAATCTTGAAGGCGAAGCTGCCCTTGAATCATATCCCGAATTTCGAGAGCGGCGGGAGCGTGCCAACGAGTTAATGTTTGAATGTGTTGGTCAAGAGCCTTGCCTGTTTTATGTTCGCCGCAAGGGGGCTGGGAGAGAGCCAGGAGAAGAAATTTGGGAATTGACAATAGCAACAGACCGGGATAATTTTTAATTACCCGCAAGACTTGAAAGACTTGGCAAAACCCTGAGCTTGCGGGCAGCTGTAGCCCAAAATGGAAGCGGTGGTTTAAAGTTGTTATCTGCCAAGTTGCTACAACCTTTACAGGGATACGCTGATAGCTATGCTCTACCTTTTCACTTGCGTCTGTTGCCCAATCATTGCCATCGGATCGACATTCCGCCAGCAGCATTAGTACGCATGGCAACCATACCAGTCTGCGGCGATCATGTACCTACAGAAGATCAGCTTCAAGCTTGGCAAGCGTTTTTGCAGATTGAGGAAAACATTGCTAAGGCACGTCAGTTTTGTGTACCTTTCGTGAGTCACAACTATGGAGGTACAAGGCGGATCGCCTTTGAGATTGATATAGTCTTAGCTACCCTTGATGGTTCTAGTGAAAACTCCCTTGAGGGCGAAAACTTCTGGGAACGGGTAAAACGGGCAAGAAACGAAGAGGTAAAGCTTTTTGAAACTGCTCCCACAGGAAGAAACTGGCGAAACAGCCGCCAGCTAATAGATATTAATTGACGATTGCCGGATAATTTTTTAGGGATTGGCCATCACAAAAC
>CAXTNZ010000233.1:0-3319 GCA_964245695.1 uncultured bacterium
GCGGTTTTTAAAATAATCTGTTTTTTTTATAGACGGCTATTTATCGCGTCTCTTGCCTTAACACCAAGCGTATTGGAACGTCTCTACAATATATACGATTTGTCGGACATGAAATGACCCTGGATTTAGACCAGCTTGGTGAAGTCAGAAGAACTGTTAATTATGGCGAATTAGCATTGTTTGAATCTTCATCAGATTTTGCAGCCAGTAACAAGGGTAATAAAGCACCTGCGACACCTCCACAAAAAGAAATTAAGGCAGAGATAGCATCTTTTGTGAGATATTTGGCTAAAAAGCTGGGACGAATGCTATCAACGATAAAATTGGGGTCTAACCCGATTTCTATACCTTCACTTCTTCCTGAGAAACGTACTTGCAAACCTTGAGGTGGTTGCGATCGCACTCGCATTTTAGCCAATAACTCAATTCCTGGCTTGCCTGTGATAAAAAACTGATTGGGTTTCAATTCTAACTCCTGTTCTGCCATGCGGACTTTACCTTCGAGGATGGTGGAAATTTCCAAATCATCTTCCACATTGCCAGTGCGATCGCTGCGGGTAAATCTCACATTTTCTACAGCTAAGTTTCCTCGCAACCATTGGCTGGAAACTTCAGGAGTTACTTTTGGTAAGTTTATATACAATGTTGTCGGTGGAGTTAAATCGAATTCAAACTGAGATGATTGGGGAGTAAAGATAAATTCAATTGGGTTGGGATTTTCGGGAGTATCTTTTTTACCTAACTCGGCAATACTGTAACCTTCTAAATTAACTTTTAAGGGTTGACTGCCAATTTCGAGATTTAATTTACCGAGTTTTGTTGCTTTGGTTGGAGAAGATTTAGCAGCATCTATAGAGTTTGTATCTGTTTGCAAACATAATTTTTCCAGATTATTACCTTTGTCTAAACAGAAAGATAAAATATCTCCATAGGAATTATAAGTAAGTTGATTAATTTCTGTATTTGGTTGTATTCTAATCTCAGTCAGTTCTATTTCACTCGGCTTTTTGGGTTCGGATGGTTCGATAATTAATTTACTTTTGGCGTCGGTTAATTTTACTCTGATTTGCTGAAGCTGATTTAATTTTGCGTCAGATGTGCTACTAAATTTACCTTTCAAAGTTAAAGTCTGCTGGCTTTGTAGTTCAATTTTTTTAATTTCACGAATCGAGTTAATAAATAGCTTATTATCTTGATTACCTGCATAAATAAAGCTGATTTTCTCCGTAGTGAAGTTACCTTCAAAGACGTGAATACCGCGCCAAAATAATGATGTGAAAATCAAGGAAATACAAATTAGCAGGATAACCAGGCCCAAAATAAATGTACTTTTTTGGGTTAAATAGTCTTTGAATTTTTGGAATTGATTATTTTTCGGAAACTTATTAAATTTATTTAACTGTTGTTTCAGCTTGGTAAAATCGATTTTCCGCTGTGGTCTTTGCCTGCGTACCATGATTTATCTCAGCCAATTTGGGTTGTGTTCAAAGGCAATTTGTCTTGTGATTTTCTCTGGTGGTCTGCCGATTTGCTCTTGTTCGGCAATTACATAAAGCTCGTAGCGACCAGCAGGAATATTTCTGCCATCCCAATTAAAAACCACTTCCCCACCCTGGAAATTATTGCGAGGGCTGGTGTGAATAACTTTACCATTACGCCGGATTTGAACAGTAGTAAATTTTGCCCGACTGGGAGTATAAAATACAAATTGATATTGTCCTGAGGTTCGTTCTAAAATTACTGGAACATACACCACTTGGGAATCCAGATTCACATCAGCTAAGGCACGCAGACTAGTTGGGAGAATTTGCGCTTGATTTAAAACAAAAGGATTCCAGGAAAAAATAAATAGAGAATTATTTGATGTGAGAGACACGTCATCCAAAATATAGTTTTTGCCCAGAGATTGCACCCTAACATCTGGCTTCGCGTTGGCAATACTGGGAATTTTTAATGTGAGAGTATTGGGATAGCTCTTGATGCCAATAGTCGCAAAAGAAATCAAGCGCAAACCCCTATCGCTATTTCGCTGTTTAATTCCCTCACAACGATTGTCATCTCGGCGAATATATACGGTGGATTTCGGGTCTCCTGACGGACAAGCTTGGGCTGGAATGCTAAGACCGAAAATAAATAGGCTGGTAAAGAAGGCAGTGTATTTCATATTGTTCGTGTTTTTTATATTGTTAAGGAACGAAAATTAAATAATATGCTATTTCCTGCGATCTACCTCACCCCTCTACGAACTCGCAGAATCTGGTAGGGTGCGTTATGGACGGAACGTCCTAACGCACCGAAAATCTCGGATCGTGCGTTAGCCTACGGCATAACACACCCTACAAAGCTAATTTTATTGATTTAACGAAATCCCCCAACTACGCAATTGTTTGACCACAATATCCATGCTGTAAGCAAAACCAAATCCCCCTGTCGCGGAAATTGGCGGTTGATTTGTACTGACTGGTTCCTTAAAATTTTGACTGGGGTCGCTAATTTGAGTCATCAAACCGACAACAACCTGCTTTTGCGGGTCGATTACAGGTCCACCCGAATTACCTTGTGCGAGGGTTGCTTGTATTTGCAATTTTCGGTCTTGGGAGAGGAAATTGCTAACTTCCCCGGAGACAACAGTCCAGTCAGCACCATTGCTGGGATGACCAATGACACGCACCTGGGTAGTACGGGCAACTCGACCAGAAGCAATTGGCAAGTGTTTGATATCATCGGGGATGCCAGTAACTTCGAGTAAGGCTAAATCTAAGGAGTTGTTGGTATCGGTGATATTAACAATTTTGGCTGCGTAACGAGGTTTAAATTTACCAGGAGGAGGTTCGCTATAAAATTCCAACTCGATTTTTTCGCTTTGTCGTCCGCTTCTTTCATAATCTGTCACCACATGACGGTTTGTGACTATCCAAGCTTTATTTCCCTCGCGTTTGACTACCCAGCCAGCACCAACATTATTACCAGTGGGGATTTGGGCAATAACCCGCACCACAGAACGCAATACACCAACTAATGGTTCGTCTTTGGGAGTGGGCAACCATTGGCGATCGCTTTCCACTTTGGGTGGGGGAGGGCTTTTTCGCAATGCTAAGAGTCGCTGTACTTCCTTGAGATTGTTTTGGGCAGTTGTATATTTGGGGTCTAGTTTAATTGCTTGCTGATATTCCTGGATTGCTTCTTCTAACTTGCCTTGTTGTTGAAGTGCCCAACCTAAATTATTGTGAGCTAAAGTATGAGCGCTTGCAAGACTACCAGATTTATCTTCCGGCAATTGTAGGGCTTTGCGGTATGCGGAGATCGCTTCATCTAATTT
>CAXTNZ010000233.1:3419-11295 GCA_964245695.1 uncultured bacterium
TCTAATTTCTTCTGGTCAGAGAGCGCATTGCCCAAACCGTTGTAAGCTTTAGCTAAATTGGGGTTTAGTTGTAGCGCTTTTCGATGATATGCGATCGCCTCATCTAATTTCTTCTGTTCCCTCATCACATTACCCAATCCAACATAAGCTTCCGCATCTTTGGGATTGAGTTGTAGCGCTTTTCTGTGAGCGATTAATGCTTCATTTAATTTACCCTGCCGTCTCAAGGCATCACCCAACTTGTTGTAAGCAGACGTGTTTTTCGGGTCAAGTTCTAAAACTTTACGCCAAATCGCTTCTGCCTCCGGGTGTTTGCCAAGATTTTCCGCTGCATTGCCCTGTTGAAATAACTGTTCGACACTTTGGGCAACTGCCACCAAAGGTGTTGCTCCCAGAGATAGACTTAAAAATAAAGCAACAAATTTTAAACACCGCATGTCTCTTATAAAAATGGGGAGTTGGGAATGCAAAGACCTCAGAACCCCAACTTTTTAAACAAGTCGGGGATATTCTTCTTTAAATTTATAACTTTTGATAGATGCGAATAATATAAGTTAAGTAATTTTTCATATAAAGTCAGTTAAAACAAAGAAGGCTTTCTGCTCTCGTTTTAACGTAGTAACGGCTACCCTACGGGAAAGCTTTGCTAACAGCCGTTAAAATCCTCAGGGACGAGGGTTAAAATCCTCAGGGACGAGCGGTAAACCGCTCACTACGAAGGAGGAGAGTATTTTACATTTAATTTTGCCCACTTACTTAAAAGGCAATCATTTAGACGAGTATGCTGAAAAATAGTTTTTTCTGAATACACATATTCTACAAATATAAGTAGCCAACAAGTTCCTGCGTACAGCAGAGTTTATTGGGCATAGGCGTTAAAAAGAATGTAGAGACGCGAAATTTCGCGTCTCTACAAAGGTTTATGGATAACGTATATTTAAATTCGGTCGATGTCTCTTACCGAACAGCTTGACGGCGACGAGTTTTCATTAAGCCCAATGCGGCGATCGCAAACATTGCCGCAGCCACAGAAGGTTCTGGTATCTTAGCTACTCCACGAGCATTCGCTTTACCAATATCAATCGCAAACACTGTATCGTTATAATCTTTATCGCCACCACCCCATAAATCCTCGAACCCTAGCACCAGATAGTCCTTATAGTAGTAACCTATAGCGTGTTGCAAACCATCTGGGTTGAGACCTTGATCTAAACTAAAGATACCTTTAACTCCATTTTCGTAGATGCCGCCGTTAATATCGTTAGGAACTAACTGGAAATCCAATTTTGTACCAGCTTGAAACGAGCCTATATTCACCCAGTCACCGACATCCAAGGGTTTATCGGGTGCAACTTTGCCTGGTAGCGCGTCGTTCGGGTTAGCGCAAAACTTAGTAAAATTAGGGAAACTGCTATCGCCAGTATTACAAGAGGCATCGCCGAAAATTATTTGACCTGTCTGGACTTGAGAGCCAGTAGTAGCTTTGAAATCTAAGCGATCGCGATATAAGTCAGCCGTTTCGCCGATAAAGAATACTTTGGGATCATAGTTAAATTTCAACGTTAGGTCAGACAGATTAACCTGTTTTGCCTTAATGGTATCAGGAGACAAATAGCGACGTTCTTCGCCAACAAAAGCTCTAAAGTCTTGAAGAATATTTTTGAAATCAGCAGGAGCTTCATCTCGGCTTTTGATATCAAAAGCGCTTGCAGGTGCACCGATTGATAATAAACCAGTTCCTAAAGCAGCAGCAAGTAAGCTAGGAAAAAATTTCTTTTTCATAATTGCCTTTATTTCACTAACGTATCAATTTTGTTCGCTAAATACATCTATATTTGACAATCTAATTTTTTCTCCAGAGTAAAACGACGTGAAAGTGAATCAGGCTATTATTCAGATGTGAATACTTACCCCCGCTTGCGATTACAATACACTACCAAAACCACAAACAAACTCATCCCCAAGAGATATTTAAAAGGACTTGGTACGCTAGGATTGGGAGAAAAAAATCCTTCGATAGTACCAGAAATTATCAACATTGGTACAATGCCAAACACTAACTGCACCGCCAGAGAACCGTAAAATTTTAGTGCGTCACGACGGTTATATTTTCCGGGAAATAAAATTGCTCTGGCGAGTAAAAAACCCGCACCCCCAGCAAAAAAGATGGCGGGTAATTCTAGAGAACCATGCGGAAACACAAACGCCCAAAACAGATAAGCAAGATTATTTTGACTTACTAAAGTGGCAAGGGCACCAATTAATAAGCCATTGAACAATAGCAAAAACGCTGTGGACACTCCAGCTGTAAAACCACCAGCGATCGCCCCAAACGATACTGATAAATTATTAATCATGATATTACTGGATGCTAGGGGTTCAATCCCAACTATTGACCCCATCCACAATTTATGCTCATCTCGAACCTGAGAAATTAAGCTTTCGGGTACTATAAGCGATATAAAGGTGGGATCTTGCCACGCATACCACCAAGCGATTAGCGCCCCCAGCAGGAATGTGGCGGTGGCGGCGACGATGTATAAAAATGTTTGCTGCACCACTGCGGGTAATCCCCAACTGTAGAATTCCACCACTCCTTGCCATTCCTGTCGCCGCGAACCTTGGTATATCTGCGTATAGGCGCGAGTTGTCAAAAATTGTAAACTTTGCGTCAAAGTATTGCCCACTTGCTGAGTCCGCGCGCGCGCTAAATCTGCCGCCACTGAACGATATAAACTCGCTAACTCGCTAATTTCTGCTGCTTGTAGTGACTTTAGCCCTTTTTTTTCTACTTGTCTTAACAAAGCATCCAAACGCTGCCAGTTTGGTTCTCGTCGGGAAATCCAACGTTTAATATTCATAAAATTTAGAAATTCTGGGTTTGACGTACTTTAAGATAGCCTCAAATTCAACTCATACTTTAAAGGAATATTTGACATCATGTCTGGAAATTTTCCTTCTCCAGGTCCGATGCAACCGCTTAGTCTTGGGAATGTTGTCAGTGCAGGACTGCGGCTATATCGTTCTCATCTCAAGGACTATTTTTTACTTGCTCTTGAAGCTTACGTGTGGCTGCTTGTTCCAATTTATGGGTGGGTAAAGTTTTATGCTCTGTCGGCGCTGATTTCCCGTTTGGCTTTTGCTGAATTGGTCGAGCAACCCGAAAGTATTTCTTCAGGTCAGCGTTTCGTCAATTCTCGATTGTGGCAGTTTTTCGTCGCGATGCTGTTAATGACTCTTGTATTTATCGGAATTGTTTTTGGTATTACGTTTTTATTTGTTTTGTTTAGTATTTTATCGGCAGCGTTGGTTACGGTGATAGGTCAGCAAGCAAATCTGGCTGTATATACCCTCATTGGTCTCTTGACTATTGTGATCAGCATTGTGGCAATTGTGGGACTTTTCTGGCTGTTGACACGGTTTTATTTGGTGGATGTGCCTCTTGCTATCGAGGATAATATTGATGGCGCGTCCAGCATTGGTCGCAGCTGGGAGTTAACTCAGGGTTATGTCTGGCGGATTCTTTTGATCTCATTCGTTGCTTTTTTAATCACATTACCTATCCAAATTCTAGTTCAAATTATTACCAGTATTCTTCAATTGATTTTCGCACCTTTATTACAACAGGATTCTTCTGTTTTCACTCTGCTGTTTGCCGTGCTTATCCTAGTTTTAAGTTTTGCCAGTGGTGCGGCGGTTTTGCCATTCTGGCAAGCAATCAAAGCTGTTATTTACTATGACCTCCGCAGTCGTCGGGAAGGTCTGGGATTAAAGTTACGCGAACGCGATATTTAAACGTCACCCCCTGAGATGCTATGCACCTTTTCAATCGTGTCAAATTCCGCACACCTGAAAGTGTAGAACTAGAATTTACTCTCGCCGGCATCGGTAATCGCGCTTGGGCATTGCTAATTGATTATCTGCTTTTGGCTGTGATAGTGACGGTATTCGTAATTGTCTGGCTCACACTTTCAGTGCAGTTGGGGAATTTTTGGACAGGGATTTTCGGCTCTCAGGCGAGTTTGTGGCTGATGGCGATCGCATTCCTTACTAGCATCGCTATTTACGCAGGATATTTTGTCTTTTTTGAAACTTTATGGCAAGGTCAAACACCCGGTAAACGTTTTGCTAAAATTCGCGTTGTTCGAGATGATGGTAGACCGATTGGTCTGCAACAAGCAACATTACGTGCGTTGCTACGAACTTTTGACGAGTTTTTCTTTATCGGAGCTTTTTTGATCATCTTTAGTAACCGCGAAAAGCGCCTAGGCGATTTAGCCGCTGGTACGATTGTCATTCAAGATCAAGCACCCACTGCATCGGCAACTTTTACAATTTCCGAACAGGCAAACTCAGTTTATGAGCATTTGCTCCAAATTGCCGATTTATCATTATTATTACCCGATGATTTTGCTGTTATTCGGGAATATTTGCGGCGACGTGGGGTAATGACACCAAAGGCAAGAGCCGCAGTGGCTCAGGAGTTGACTCAGCAGGTTAAAGCGATTATTGACTTAGAAAATTTACCAGAAAATGTTGCCCCTGATGTGTTTTTAGAAGCTGTTTATCTTGCTTATAAACAAAGCGATTTTTAATGTGATCCCTTTTGGTTGTGATATCACGCTTTTAACCTCTCAGGCATGGCTGGAAAACCTGTGCTAGAGTGGAATAACTACACGGTTGCTATCCCGCTTCCGCCCCAAACTTTAGTTTGGCACAGCAAGGTGTTGGTGACTTATATCTTGCACCTGTTCAGTTAAATGTCAATTCCATAACTAAGTGCAAGAGGGCGCATTCGTTCAATGTTAAGTAAAAAAGAACATAGAAGTAATTGTGGAAAGAAGGTTTGAAATGCAATTTGAGCGCGATTCCTCCAATCAGCTAGATCTGTAGTGGCTCTAGATAAATAAGCTCTTCGGCACCAAAATATAAGCAATCAGAGACAATATCAGCCAACGATAAACACGCCATAGTGTTCGTTGTCCAAAGCGGTGTAACCCGAAGCGATGTTTTGCCGTCTTAAACCAACCCACAAGAAAGCCAACGGCGTTTACCGTTGTAAACGCGGATTAAATGTTCAAATTCCTTGAACTTGCCGCATTTTTATAGTGATTTACATATTCAGTGTTTATCCTGCTAGGTGCAAGATATCACGTGAGTGATAACGGATGAGGAACTCACTGATTTTGGAATTACAATGCAACTTAAACGACGGTTTGCGCTGCTCACAGTCATGATGTTAAGCACTGTAGTAGCGCTGATGCTCCAAACGCTAAAGCCAGTTCAGGCTGCCGACACTTACACTATATCGGGCAGCAATTTTCTTTATAACAACGTCCCCATCACTCGACGCGGAGTGAATGCCATGCATGTGTTTGGGGGTAACAGCAGCGATATGAGTCAGTGGAAAATTGACATTGTGCGCGAGTTTATAGGTCATATGCGTGATACCCCGCTTTCAGGCTATCCAGTCAACGTGAATGGAACCTACACCTATCTGCATTCGCTTCAGGACATCGTCAACGACAACCGCGCCAACGGTAAAATTACTATCCTGTGTCCGTTCGGTTGGGATGGAACTGCGACAGCTTTTGTAGGGGCAAATCCGTCCCAGACCTCATGGTGGAACGACTACAAGTCTCGATACCGCGCGATCGCCAATCAGTTCAAAAATCAGCCTGATGTCTGGTTTGAAGTCTGGAACGAACCGTACTGGTATGACCGTTCCCATGACTACTCTGATGACCTCTGGTTGAGTGATATGAAGGCTATGGTGGACAATATCCGCTCAACGGGTGCAACCAACATTATTCTCGTGCCTGGAGCGGAAACTGGTCAGGACGAACAGGTTATATTAACTAAAGGTAAGTCACTTTTGTCCGGTCGTGAGAATGTTGGCTTTGATGTCCATGCTTACCAAAAATGGCTCCGCGATCCACAATCATCAGTTGAGAGTCGCATTCAGGCTGTTAAAAATGCTGGTTTTGCGATGCTGTTCGGAGAAGTAAGTCCAAACAACGCATCCGAAAACATGAATCCGATTAACTTCATAAACGCTGCTCGCGTTGAAGACAGCACGGTTATGGCTTGGTTATGGAAGTACGACGGCACAGATGGTAATGCGCTTCTAAACGCAGACGGCACTCCAAATAACAACAATAACAATAGTTGGGGGTCTATGTATCAAGCTTTTACTCTTAATCAGTAACTGATGCTTTACCACAGGTGTAGTGTACCCTAAATGAGTAGATCGGGTAGACTAGCCAGCCTTATAAAAAGAGCAATTCAAACGTTGAGTTAACCACTGCCAATCCACCTTTTCTCGAAAATAGAGCCACCTTGATCACAGAAAGTAGATGAGATGAGTGCAAAAAGGACATAAACTTTTTGATGGTAAAGCTGGCACTAGAGGTAGATAGCTGTGGTTAAATTTCTTTTTGTAACAGATTTAGATCATACCTTCGTGGGTAATGACGAAGCCTTAACAGAACTTCAGCAAACACTGAGCGCACATCGCCAAAAGTATGGCACTAAGATTGTTTATGCTACAGGGCGATCGCAATCACTTTACCGAGAACTGCAAATTGAAAAAAATCTTATAGAACCAGATGCACTCGTCGTTTCTGTGGGAACGGAAATTTACCTCGATGGTAGTGATAAACCCGATTCTACTTGGTCAGAACGACTTTCCGAAGGGTGGAATCGCGACCTCGTAGTAGCTGAAACTGCAAAATATCCGGAATTAGTACCCCAACCCGACTCAGAACAGCGTCCTTTTAAGGTGAGTTTTTTCCTCAAAGAAGAATCAGCAGATAAAATTTTACCACAACTTGACACAAACTTGCTAAAGTGTGGTTTAAATATAAAGTTAATCTATAGCAGCGGTGTTGACCTTGACATCGTGCCCCGCCACAGCGATAAGGGTCAGGCTATGCAATTTCTCCGCCAAAAGTGGGGATTTGTAGCAGAGGAAACGGTTGTCTGTGGTGATTCTGGCAATGATATTGCTTTATTTGCCGTGGGGAACGAAAGAGGAATTCTCGTCGGGAATGCCCGTCCAGAGTTACTCCAATGGCACAATGAACATCCCGCTGACTATCGTTACCTCGCACAAAACTTTTGTGCTGGTGGAATTCTCGAAGGCTTGAAACATTTTGGTTTTATCGAATGATTAGCTATCTTAAAGGTCTGGTTGCTGGTGTACAAAAATGTGGCGCGAATCGCGTCATTCTGACTCTAGAAGTGAATGGCATGGGGTACGATTTACAAATTCCGCAACGGCTGGGACAGCAGTTACCAGCAACCGGAGGGGAAGTACAAATATTTACCCATTACCAAATTCGCGAAGAAGTGCCTTTACTATATGGCTTTGCTTCACCAGCCGAAAGAGATTTGTTTCGCCACTTTTTAACTGTAAGTGGAATTGGTGCAGCAAGCGCGATCGCTTTATTGGACACTCTGGAATTACCAGAATTAGTCCAAGCCATCATCGCTGCTAATATACAAATATTAATTCAAGCGCCGGGAGTGGGCAAAAAGACCGCAGAACGCATCTGTTTAGAACTAAAAAGCAAATTAATCGAATGGCGCAAATCAGCAGGCTTCTTCGTGGCTACAGGTGGTCCCGCACCAAATATTCTCGAAGAAGTACAAATGACCCTCTTTGCTTTGGGATATACTGCTCATGAAGTCAGTCACGCTTTACACGTAGTAAGTGAGGATATTGGACTACCAAAAGATGCTTATGTAGAAGATTGGATTAAACAGGCGATCGCACTTCTTAGCAGCGAACAAGTTGAATATTAGTCAAGAGTCAATAGTCAATAGTCAATAGTCAAAAGTTATTTATCTGCTCTCATCTTCCACTCCCCCACTC
>CAXTNZ010000234.1:0-11140 GCA_964245695.1 uncultured bacterium
GTCTAATTCTGCTGTTGCTAATTCGGCTTGTGCTGGCATTTGGTAGGCGCGAATTCGCGATGCTGTTGAACTAACTGTTATTGGCGCATGATAGCTAGTATCGAGTATTGCTGTTACTCGTGTGGGAAGCGATCGCAACAACAACATCAGTGTTTCTTCTAATAAACAATTGACTGTTTTATCATATTGTGATATGTAAGTTCCATCAAATGGAATAAGAGTGTTTACCAAAGATTCTTGTGATGCTTCTAACTTGACGCGACTGCCATAACCGCTAAAGTGGAATACGACCACATCATCTGATTTGGCATCCTTAACAAGATGATTTAAAAAAGCACTTTCAATCGCAACTCTTGTAGCTTGTTCATCAGTCAAAGTCAAAATATCTGACTCTTGAAAGCCAAAGCGGTAAATCAAAAGTTCCTTTTGCAGTTCGACATCAGTTAAACAGCCGCCAAGTGCTAAATTTTGCGGATATTTATTGATACCTATCAATAATGCCAGTTTACGCCGGCTGGGTTGTGCTAAAGCTTGGTAATAGCGATTCCCTAAGGACAACCACCCAGCCTCAGTCACTCCCAACGCCGCGAGTATAAAGCCAATCCGTTGTAAAAACGTTCGTCGCTTCATCATTAGCTATCAGCCTACCCTACTGCAAGCCACTTCGGGTCTAAGGAACATAACTCTATCAGCTTAAGGGGCTGAAGTCTGTAGGGTAAAGAAATCTATTAACTTGTTTAAGTTTACTAGATGTGCATAGACCAGCTATCTTCCACGTGCATTGCCCGTGTCAACTCTGCCGCTACTTCCGGACGAGAGAATTCTGGTGGAGGTGATTCACCTCGTCTTAGCATTTCCCGTACTTTGGTTCCCGACAAGTGAATCCGTTCTTCTGGTTTGCTGGGACTGGTTTTTGTCGTTGCCATTTGCTTGGTGCGCGTACAGTAGAAAGCATGTTCAAACTTCATCGGCACAATGCCTAATTCACCGGGATCAAACTCATCAAAGATGTGTTGAGCATCGTATGTGCCGTAGTAGTTACCCACGCCAGCATGATCCCGTCCGACGATAAAGTGAGTGCAGCCGTAGTTTTTGCGAACTAAAGCATGAAAAATCGCCTCACGCGGACCAGCATAACGCATCGCTGCGGGATTAATTGCCAAAGTTACGCGATCGCGCGGGTAATAGTGTTCTAGCAAAATTTCATAGCAGCGCATCCGCACATCGGCTGCGATGTCATCATCTTTGGTTGCGCCGACCAAAGGATGCAAAAATAAAGCATCCACTGTTTCCAAAGCGCACTTTTGAATATATTCATGAGCGCGGTGGATCGGGTTGCGAGTTTGGAAACCAACTATCGTTTTCCAGCCATTGACTTTAAACATCTCTCGTGATGCGGCTGGATCGATTTGGTAAGTGGGAAACTGGGGATGGGGATGGCGTTGCAATAGCCAGATGTCACCGGCGAGATGTACAGAACCTTGGTTATATAGTACTTGCACCCCAGGATGATTTATATCATCGGTGCGGTAGACATTAATTGCTTCGCGCTTTTTGTCGTAGCGATACTTTTGCGTGAGTTGCAAAACTCCGATAAATTCGCCTTTGGGGTTATCCAAACGAATCAAACTGCCTTCGGTAAGGGAAGAAGCAATTTCTTCAGTTACCGACAGTGTAATTGGAATCGACCACGGCAAATTGTTGGCGAGACGCATTTGAGTGACAACGCGATCGTAGTCATCTTGGTTCATAAAACCAGTCAAAGGACTAAAAGCGCCGATCGCTATCATTTCTAAATCAGAAACAGCTCGCTCATCAAGTTGCACTCGCGGCAAGAAATCGGCTTTAGAGAGAAATTCTTGTCTTTGCTCGACTGTGGCGATGCGATTCACCAACTGTCCACCGTGGGGGGCAATGGTATCTGTATGGTAACTCAACGTCATCCCTTTTTTGCGTAAACGAATTATTTCAAACTATGTACTAACTTATCAAAATGCTGGTACTCAGAGAAAAAGATTATGGAATTGACAAATGTCGCAGTGGTTATGCTGGGATAAAAGCCAAAATAATCCATGAGGTAAAGAAATGTTTTAGCCAATGCGGCACAGCTATCTTGCTCATCTGTGGCTTGGGAGACAGACGACGCCTGACTACTCCCTTTCCACCCAAAGATTACCCATTATGGCAGCAGGGGGAGCTGAGTCCTGCGGACACGCTCTTGCAACGGGAGCTGGGGGAGAGAAAATAGGAAATTTTTTTACACCGGGAAGGGAGTAGTACCGCTTCTCCTTCCCTTCTCAATCGCACTCCTACCAAGATTGCAACGGGACGCTGCGCTCTTCACCGCGCGAAAGCATGTTGCGTTAGCTTCTGGCAGTCTTTGGAGTACAAAGACGCTGATTGCACCTACGCGAACGCGAACGCTCTAATAACGCTCATTCAAAAAGCTTCAAATACAAGGAAATTGGCTTTTTTGGATGGTAGCTTTATTTTTGCGCCCACTGTACTAGCATATTTTTTTCTAACATAATCTTACAATTCAGGCGTGAGCTTTACTGCATTAAATGTCTGACTTTTTCAATTAATACCAACCTAAAACCCTCTTTTTAAGAGGATAGAAATATTTAAAGATAGTTCAACCACCAAAATCGGTGTTTTCTTTTATATGCTGCCTCCTCATTTTGTTTTCTACTGCTCACGCTTTTAACTATATAACTCTGAGATTTTTTTTCATACGCACTCAGATAAATCAGCAGAGCTATATAACTGTAGTATAAATCATGCTTTTGTTATCTAATTGTTTTATAAAATGTAAAGGTACCTAAAAGTTTTGACAATCAATTTTTTTACTTTACTTAATTAGAAGTCATATTGAGGTAATTTTCTGAGAGTTATCGAGAGAGATGGAACGATCGCTTCTTCATTGAATCCCGTAAGGAATTACAGTTGTTGGTAGAAGACGGTAGGTATAGGTAGCGCACACTTATGATAATGATAATCAATTTTTGGGTATATTTAAGAAATAATGCTTATTGACAAACGCATCAATACCTTAACCTGTCACGAATGGCAGTTGTAGTGCGGTAATTTAGTTATGTCAATATTGTTACCACACTGCCGGAGCCTGTTGCAAGCGATCGCCCAATTAAACTCTACAGCTTCCGTCGCTTGATTGCTTGAGCCGGGTTACCTGCATAAATTGTCATAGGTTCTAAGGAATGACCAGTAACTCCTCCTAGTGTCAGCACTGCACCCCTACCAACAGTGACTCCAGGACCTATTACTGACTTTGCTGCAATCCAACTACTCTCTTGAATGTGAATTGGACTAGGAATCAGTTGAAAATCAGGCGTTGCAGAGAGTGCGGGATGCTCCTGGCTGGTAGGGACACAAATCCATTAGGAAGATAATGCAGTAGCAAGTTGATCCAGATTTAGCATATCATTTGTCATGTGCGTAAATCCGAATCGCACTATCGTCCATCGGGAAGCTATAAATTAATCGATGTTGTTGGGTAATCCAGCGATCAACCAAGGGATCAAAGTCTGCATAGACTGGATAGCCCCATTCTATGAATGGACGAGGAACGTAGACAATTAGTTGAGGAGGATTTACCTGCATACGTCTAATGAACTTTTGCTCATCCATAGCGGTGGGAAGAACGTGTGGGAGGAAGGTAAGTTCTCGGCTAGGTGAGTGAGTTGCTGTGAGAAAATTCAAAATATTTCCTTCAGGCAATATTAATACTGAAGATGCCTTAGAGGCATCAATAGCCTTTGTTGTCTGATTAAAGGCACTAGCTAGGGTGGCGTTCTTTGTGTAGAAAGTACCGTAATTTGAATGCACTGTATGAGAATAAGATACTAGTAATCCCTTAACATTCGATGTCCCACCAAATAGCAGGCAAATTAATAAGTAACGCCATATTTGTTTTTTAAATCGCTGAGAAATATTGTGCAGCATTGTAAAAAACAAAATTACTATTGGTACAGCATATAGACCATAAAAATTAATATAGAATCCCCAACGAGCATTTAGGATTAATGAGAAAACTAGTAACGCCCACAAAAGTGATTTATGCTTGACCTGATAAAGTTTTTGTCTGTTGAGAGTAAACCATCCAACTAATACTGGTATTGACCAAGACAAATCTCCCAAAGGATTAAGAGCAACCTTAAGAGATGATCGATTCAGGCAGTATAAAACAAGCAATGAAAGAGCAAAGCCTAAAAGTGCCTCAACTAGACTCCTGAGCTTTATGGGAATTTTAACCCACTTAGAGTTTAATAGCTTGTGAGCTACTGCCAATGAAGCAAAAATAAGGGATGAAGCAACGATGAAAACTTTGAAGCTATCCCGCCAAACACTAAGGGTTTTCCTCAGGGAAACACTATCGCGGTTGATACTAACGATTTGAGATGCAGGAAACAACGACGAAGACAACTCCTGCCAAGAAACTTGTACAGACAATATTGCCAGTGGTACAAACACGCAGACACTCGCTACTATGAGTACGAGTATATTGTGTTTTATTCGGGTTTTTAAGGTTTGAGGTACATAAATGTTAACCCCAACTAGCACTCCTGCCAATATTGCGACTCCATACTCTTGCTTGGCAAGTCCTGCTAGTCCACAGGCGATCGCGCTTGCTATCAACCATCCCAACTGCCTTTGACAGATATAGTAATCAAGAAATGTCAGGGCTAGCAGGCAAAGGACTATAGCATAAACTGCCCCGCAACTGTAAGGCATAATGAAATTAAATAGTCCTGGACCAATGGCGCAGTAAATCAACATGCAGATACTGCAAAGGGTTGCCCAACGCTGATTCATCAACCGCTTTGCTAATCGATAAAACAGTAATGTCGCGGTCAACGCTAAAAGCAAACCGACAGCAAATAACACCTCCAAATGATGCCCAAACAGCAACAGTGCTAGAGCATTGGCATAGTAACCCAGCGGAGTGTAGTAAGTCGCTACATCGCGGTAAGGCAACTGCCCGTCGGAAATTCTAGCTGATATCTCAATTTCCCGCCCAATGTCAACGATGGGAGATTCCAGTTTACCCCAGTTTGCCCAAGCAAGCAAAATAAAGCAAGCAAGCACAACACCTAGCCACAAATCGAAGTGTAGAGGACGTCTCACAATAACTTCCTTATTAGCACGAAGCTAGTAATATGTTGGCTATTTTGCCAGAAGCATCACCGTCACCATAGAGCGAAGGCGATTTAGATGGATGAGTAAAATTAGCGATCGCTTCTTTTAAAGTCTCCGGCTTTACAAGTTGATTCCAGCCGACATCCACAGTCTCTTTCCATTCAGTTTCGTCACGCAGAGTAAAGCAGGGACTCCCGAAAATATAAGCCTCTTTTTGTATGCCTCCAGAATCTGTAATCACTGCTCGGCAATTACTTTCTAGCATCAACATATCAAGATAACTAACTGGTGGAATTGCCAAAATTGATTCAGTATCAATATAGGAACTTAACCCCATCTTTTGAATTTGAGCCTGGGTTCGAGGATGAATCGGGAAAACAACAGGCAAATCTAATTTTGTCAAGCTTTCAAGGATAGCATGAAGACGGCTACTATCATCTGTATTGCTAGGTCGGTGGATAGTAGCCAGGTAAAATTCATGGTTCTTCAGTTTATATCTTGCCAAAATATCAGAGGTATGCTTTGCTTTTGTCTGATAAGTTAAAATGGCATCCAACATCACATCTCCAACTAAGTGGACTCCTTGAGAAATACCCTCTTTTTCTAGGCATTCCACTGCTAAAGGTGTGGGAGCAAACAAAAGTTGTGAAAGGCGATCGCACACAACCCGATTAACTTCTTCCGGCATTTTTCGGTTAAAGCTTCGCAGTCCAGCTTCTATATGAGCCAGAGGAATATGCAGCTTTGCTGCTACTAAAGCACCTGCTAATGTGGAGTTAGTATCTCCATAAACGCAGAGCCAGTCAGGTAGATCTGGAATTAATAGTTCTTCTATTTTTTCCATCATGCGACCTGTCATTGCCCCATGATTTAGACTGTGGATATTCAAGTGATAATGGGGCTGGGGCAGGTCTAAATCTTGGAAAAAAATATCAGACATCAAGGAATCAAAGTGCTGCCCTGTATGAATAATAATTTCATTAATTCCAGCACGGCTAAAAGCACAACTGACTACAGATGCTTTAATAAATTGTGGTCTTGCACCCAATATGGTAACGATGTTCATAAGTCATTTATTTTTAGCATATTTGTATTGCATTAACTTGGGTTTTTTCTGTTGGAATAATTGCCGGATGATGAGCTTACCAATATACTGTAAGTGACTTCTAATAACTCTAGCAACGCGTAGCTTCGACTGACCAAATACCCGGTTACTCAATTGGGTTGGACACTCTACTACTTTATATCCGCACAACATAGCTTCAGCCAAAATCTCTACCAGACCTAGAAATCCAGGATGGGTGATTGGCACAGTTTCCAGTACTTCCCGTCTGTAGGCGCGAAACATACTTGTATAGGTATAAAGCTTTTGTGGCAATACTAATCTATAAAGCTGTGACAAACCTTTACTGAAAAATAGACGCCAAGCTGGGACATTTTTCACCGTTCCTTTTGGATGGTATGGAGATGCTGTGACAATATCGACATCTGGATGCATTAAATTCAATAGAGAAATAAGGTATGTTGGATCGTAGGTACAGTCGCTATCTATTGTGCAGATAATGTTGCCTGTCGAGTGCGTAAAACCAGTTCGTATTGCTGCTGAAAGTCCTTTGTTCTTCTCGTGACGAATTATCTGAGCTTGTTGTTCAAAGTTTTGCTTTAACTTGAAAAAAGTATCGTCAGTGCTGCCATCGTCAACAAAAACTAGTTCGACTGACCAAGCTTTGCACAGCTGTGCAAATACTGGAAGCAGTTTTTTCTTTAAGGATTCGATACTTTCAGATTCATTAAAGCAGGGAATGATAATGCTTACTGATTGTCTATTCTTTGTGTTTTCAGGACAAGCTGGGAGGTGCATATTTTTGGCTCCTATATTGCAAAACCCCTCCACTACAAAGTAGAGGGGTTGAGGGTGGGTATTTTTTTTGGCACATTGTGAGCAAAAATTGGCAGATGCATTCTCCCTATTTAACTTTACATAGGTTGCTTTTTTCGTACCTACTTACTGATGTCACTTTAAGGCAAACGCAATCTTATCAGCCGCAAATGCTCTGAGGAACTTTACTTCTCCGCTTTTCACATCTACAGTGAACAGAGAATTAGTTTTTTCGTATTTGGGGTTAGCAAGCGCATAGAGTTGACCTGATGCAGAGAAGGCTAGGCTTAACAAGTCATTTTCCAAAGGCTCGTTTTCAAAGCTCAATTGCACTAGTCTATTAATCCTTCCTCTGCCAGTAATCGTTAATTTGTTCTCCAAGTCCAGCTGCACCAGAGTTGTGACACCTTCCCTGCCGAGGGTGGTAGCATAAATGGTTCCATCCGGGGAGTTAGTAAGATTACTGTACCGTCGGTCTAATTCCACTTCGGGCAGAGCAGATTCAGCGCCTGAAGTTACTTTGCCTGTCTTGGCGTCAATAGTTGCGAAATCAAAAGGCGTAATGCCTCCATTTAGACTAATTACACTGATGAAGTTGTTGTCTGCGGTAGCCAGTAGACTTTCAACTGTACTGTTGTTATTTGGGAATCCTGATACCTTCAAACCATTTGGAAGGTTAAGAGAGTTAAGATTGGCGAAGACAAGGCGAGTGAAGTTGCCATTTCTCGAACTAGATACAGTGGAAATAACGAATGTGCCATCAGATAGGACAGTCAAACCAGTTAGCCGCTCTCTCAGAGCAATACCTACGGCTTTTGCTACATTTTCAACGGTTGTAGTTATATTACTAACACTGATAGACGGAAGCGTAACCCTGGATATATCCTTACCACTGACTAGATCTGAAGATATCAGGGCTATTGCCGGGGTACTGTTGACTACATTGGAGACTAAGTCAGTGAGGCTGCTTTTTTCGTCGGTAAGGCTTATCCCATAAATGAGATCCGGCTGCTGTGCAACTGCCTTACTTGCGAGGTTTCCAATCGCAGCTGTGGCTGCGCTGGCGATCGCCAACTGACCAAAGCGTCTACGTCTTATTCTCAGATTCATAACTTGCATTCCTATTGCTTAAAAATCTTTTTAAGGCACAATTATGTTAGCGCCTGGAGTTTGCGGTTTGGCTCCCATGCTTGCCAGTACGTTGACAGCAATTTGCTTGGCACGAATATCTTCGCGAGGCGAACTGACACCGTCGCTGTCCAGTCCCCACATCCACTGAATCGAGCCTGTTGAAAAGACCTTTGCACCGCTAGGTGCAGTGTAGCGAACTGCATGTGATATCCGGGGATTAGTTCCAGAAGGAAAACCCTCTAGATCGGTAGCATCTGCGTTTTGCGATGTTGGAAATTGCGACTCACCAAGAACAACCAGCCCGCTTGGAGATGCGTTGGTGTTGATGGCATCCCATTCAAAGCCCACCAACTGACTTAGTACATCACCGTCTTGCAGATTAGTATTGGCGTAGTAGGGATCGCTACTGTTTTTCACCACGAAATCGAACCCGGCGTAGACAATATCTTTATCGCCAATGTACATCACTCCCATCAAGGCGCTTTCGGGTCGATTATTGAGTTGGTTGCGGAACTTGGTTGTTGGCTCAGAACTTGTTGCCGCACCCTTGTAGCAAACCATCACCCGGTTGGTTCCCCCATTACTGCCGTTCTCAAAGCGCACACGCCAGTAGGCACTATTAGCTGAGAAAAACGCTAAGTTGACTTTGGCATCGCGAGCTTGCTCGACATTATTGCGCTCTTCTAGCGACCAGTACTCATCGTGACCAACCGACAAAAATACTTTGTGCTGCCCCAGCAACTGCGGGTTAGAGTGGACATCCATGTTTGTGACGTAGGAGACGTTATAGCTTTGGGACTCTAGCCACCGCGCCATATTGTACTCCCAACGCAGTAAGGTGTTGAACTCGCCAGTCTCAGTGGTCGTTTCTGAGAATGGGCGGTCGTAGGAAACCTTGAGCGCTCTTTGACCGTTGATACTATTAAATGGGTACATGCTGTAACCACCAGTGTTGCTATAAGCATTGAAGGTGTTAAAGCTGCTCTGGAATAATATATCAGAAGTGCTGCTATCATCCCGGACTACAAACCACACCTGTGACTGCTTACCACTACTAGTGTGAGTTAGCTTGGCAATGTACAGACCACTAGTCCAGTCAGAGGCAACTGCTAAAGTGTAGGAGGTTGACCAGTTACACTCGACAAGATTGGTAGTAGAGTTAATTGTACAATCTGGTTGAGTAATTCCACTGAGGGAACCGCTGCTCAATACCAGCCTACCTCCGTTGCCTGCGTAGTAACCTAAGCGGTACACATCGATTTTGAACTGTCCAGACTGTGCGAGGGAAACTTTGATGGGCAGCGAACCCCCCTTATTTACACTCGTTGCCCCAGCGTAGCCAGCAATCTCATTTGTAGCCTGGTTGGTGATCTTCCAGTTTGTAGTGCCAGATTTTTGGTTTTCCAAATAAATGGGATTAGTATTCGCCGGAGTAGCTGAGGCACTGAAGCTGACGCTGCCTATGCCTGAAGCTGTCGCAGTCACTGTGTTGGTTACACCAGCTGTTGTCCCTAGAGTCAGCACTGTGCTAGCCTGACCATTGGCATTGGTTACCGGACTGGTGGGTGAAACTGACCCCCCGCCACTGGTAACAGCAAAGTTGACTGTGACTCCTGACTGGGCATTACCAGCACTGTCTTTTACTTGTACAACCAAAGGATTGGCTAAGGCAGTTCCCGCCGTGCCGCTCTGATTATCACCACTTACCTTGGAGATGGTACTGCTGACAACAAATACTATGTCGCGGAAATAGTTGCTGTTCTGGTAGGAATTCGTCGGCAAAGTACCCGGACTACCGTACACCGCATTGTTACCGTCGGCAACCGATTTGAGATCCCCGTTGACAACTGAGCTTGCCAATGCATTGTAACTGATAGGGAAATGGCTATTGACGTTGACGGACACTACGTAAGTCGTGTTGGCTTGAATGTTAATTGGCGTGCTAAGAGCCTGCTGCTGCCAACCGGAGGCTGTCTCCGAAGTGAAAGCAACATTTGCCAGAACGCTACCCGTTGATGACCAAATTTTGCCTGCATGAGAGCCAGTTTCACTAGCCGCTTTAAAATAGCGAATTGCGGTAATTCGACCATTCTTAGTACTCTGAAACTTCATACCCAGTTCGTAGGCGGTGTTATCGGTAGCATTTGCGTTGCTCGGTGTCTGAGTTGTAAATACGGTTTGATTTGGTGGTTGAGCTTTAGCTATGAGTATTCCACCGTCAAAAATTTGCTTAGTCATGATAAAAGCTCCTAATGTATCAAAATTCTTAACTTCACAATTGCATGGTGAGTTACTTACCTTAAATCACGGGCGTAGATAGCCCCACTCTAAAAAAGAAATATCTACGTATACAATTAGCTCAGGGGAGTTCGCTTGCATACGAGCCAGAAATTCCTGTTCCTCTGAGGAAGTGGGAAGAGTTGGCGGCAGAAAGGTGATTTCTCGACTGGGCGAGTGAGTTGCTGTGAGGAAGTTGATTATATTACCTGAAGGTAAGATTAGTACGCAGGAGGCTCCAGATTCTTTTACAGCGTTGATGGTCGGGTTTAAGGCAAGAGCAACATCAGCATTCCTGGCGTAAAAAGTTCCATGAGATGAGTTGACTCGATAGTGGCGACGCACTGCTAATCCACCTACTTTCTGGCTACCGCTAATGAGCAAGCAAACGAGGAAGTAACGCTACACTAATGCACTATTTTGCTGAGTTATATCTTATATCAGTGTAAAAAAAAATACCACTGCCGTAGCATATAGTCCATAAAAATTTATATAGAATAACCACCCGGCTTATATTGAGCAACAGGGAGAAAACCAACAATGTCCAAAGGAGCGGCTGGTTGCTGAATATCTGCAAAAGATAATCCCCCTTGCCCTGGAAAAAAGGTGGCAAAGGGGATCGGATAAGCTGGTATGCTGTGTTATATCAAGTTCGGATAATCACTTATAATTAAGATGCCCTTGTTTTTGGCCACC
>CAXTNZ010000235.1:0-11114 GCA_964245695.1 uncultured bacterium
CCCCTCCTCCTCTCCTTTTTTAGAGGCTGTGCGCCAAGTAGTAAATAAACTAGAGGGGGCGTTTGCGATCGCAGTCGTTTGTGCTGACTTTCCCGATGAACTGATCGTAGTTAGACAGCAAGCACCTTTAGTGATTGGTTTTGGTCAAGGAGAATTTTTCTGCGCCTCGGATACACCAGCGATCGTTTCTCATACCCGTGCGGTGCTACCCTTGGAAAATGGCGAAATCGCACGTTTGACACCTTTGGGAGTTGAGATATACAACTTTGCTGGTGAAAGGTTGAAAAAACAGCCGCGCTTACTCAACTTGAGTCCCATGATGGTAGAAAAGCAGGGATTCAAGCACTACATGCTCAAGGAAATCTACGAGCAACCGGGAGTAGTCAGGGCTTGTTTAGAAGCTTACTTCACAAATGATACGAATGCGCCGACTAATCTGGGCTTACCAGCAGAAATTTACGCTGATTTAGAGCAAATTCAAATTGTCGCTTGTGGTACTAGTTGGCACGCTGCATTAGTTGGTAAATATTTAATAGAACAGCTAGCGGGAATTCCGACACAGGTGCAGTATGCTTCCGAGTTTCGCTATGCACCATCACCACTGACAGCAAACACCCTAACAATTGGCGTGACTCAATCTGGCGAAACTGCTGATACTCTGGCAGCTTTGGCGATGGAAAAAGAACGTCGCAGCGGTAAAGTACCTAAGTATCAAGCGCGACTACTGGGGATTACTAATCGCCCAGAAAGTACCTTGGGTCAAATGGTATCTCACATAATCAATACTCACGGGGGAATTGAAATTGGGGTAGCGGCGACGAAAACTTTTATCGCCCAACTGATGGCATTTTATGCTTTAGCGTTGGATTTAGCTTATCGTCGTCAAACAGTTTCCCCAGACAAATTAGAGGAGATTATCAACGGACTGCGACTAATTCCGAAAGAAATTGAAGCAACTTTAGAAAGTCAGGAAAATTTAATTGCACAACTAGCGCACGACTTTGCCGAAACTACAGATTTTATCTTTGTGGGTAGGGGGATTAACTTCCCGATCGCTTTAGAAGGGGCGCTGAAATTAAAGGAAATTAGCTACATTCATGCTGAAGGGTATCCAGCGGGGGAAATGAAACATGGTCCCATTGCTTTGTTGGATGCAAAAGTATCAGTAGTAGCGATCGCTATGCCTGGTAATGTTTACGAAAAGGTTCTTTCTAACGCCCAAGAAGCCAAAGCCCGTGATTCTCGTTTAATTGGCGTCACTCCCGTCAAAGATGGCGAAGCAGCGGAAATCTTTAACGACCTTATCCCCGTTTCCGACGTTGATGAATTACTTTCGCCGATTCTCACTGTGATTCCTTTGCAATTGTTGGCTTATCACATTGCAGCACTGCGGGGTTTGGATGTCGATCAGCCAAGGAATTTGGCGAAGTCTGTGACGGTGGAATAGGCTGATAATAAAGGCAAAAGGTTGTTGTAGAAAAATAAAAAAGTTGGACAATTTCTCCTGTGGGTGGATATGCAAACATCCTCAGGAGGTTTTTTTAGGGCTACGGCGGACGAGATTGGACTTACAGTGTTTTCCCTTGTAAATAAACCACATTGTCGGGGCACAGCAAGATGAATGCCCCTACCGAGGATTGTGGTTCAAATTGCCGGAAAAGCGCTGTAAATCGTCAGACACCATAGCGATTTTGATAGTAAGCCAAAATTTCCTTGACACGTTGCCGACTTTCTGATACAGAGTTTGGTGTCCAAGATATCTCTAAGCCGGCGATTTGGCTTTGATTGTAATCAAACTGTGGGGACGACTGGGGAATTAAATTCACTTCTATCCCTTGGACTTGACGCAGATGAGTAGCTATCTCTCGATAGACTGCTAAAGGCAACCCAGGAAATTCAATTTTTTCCTTTGTCTCCATCTTTATGAAGCTCCAGTATTAACAGGATTTTGGGGCGGCTTTGTCACCGAAACAGGATTTTCCGATGCTGTAGTTGATGACGTTGAGTTTATAGGCGCTTCCCCTACCGTTCTGGCAACTTCGATACCGTATTGTTCCAAAATCACTACTGGGTTAGAGCCTTCATTTATTTCAATACGTTTAACCAGCAGACCGTTTGCCAGTCGTTGTCCTACCTGCACGTAGCGACTCGTCGGCTCATTCGGTACTTTGATAATTGCCTGGGCTTCGTTACTAACTACAACTATACCTGTAACAATAACTGCTTTTGCTAAATCAGGTTGTACTGGCGGTGGTAATACAGATACTAGAGTAGGGTTGGGGACAACTTGGGGCAAAACCTTAGGTATGACTGGAGTAAAACCAGAGCTAGGTTTGAAGCTGCTCGGTGTCCGCGCAGAAGCGATCGCTCGTTTGTTTATTTTATTATTTTGTGGGTTCACAAGTCTAGCGATCGCTCGTTTGCTTATTTTATTATTTTGTGGGTTCACAAGTCTAGCGATCGCTCGTTTGTTTATTTTATTGTTTTGTGGGTTCACAAGTCTCCTGGTTCCCACCGATATCACCGCGCTGCGTCTGGGAAGTTTTCGTTCGCTTATCGATGCACTGCCAAAAGCAGGTTGGGGAGGTAACACCGGAAGTCTGTCAGATGTAGTCGTGTTTGACGTTCCGGCAACCATCGGCGGTAAAATTTGTCCAAATGGGTCACTCCGCCCTTTTGACACAACAACTACCCGCTCTGTAGCATTAGTTGGTTGAATCAAGATAGGAGTTGCTTGTGCAACTGGAGAAGTTTGTTTAGCAGGCACAACTGGATTATTAAAGGATTGAGTCGCCGCTGGCGGCTTGGTTTCTGCTGGTGTGGTTGGCGTAGGATTGCTAACTTGTTGCTCTCCTGACGTAGCACACGAGGCGATCGCCAAAGCTAAAATAGCTGCTACTGCAATTTTTGAATTTCTGCCCATTAGCCGTTCTCAAAAGCCATCGGAAAATTTATTTGTGGAAATAAGAGTGAACTTTGCATCAAAGGCGATGTATGTTTCTTTTCCAACCAACTTTTCCGTTTTTTAAGCGTTCTTTTCAACACTTCAGCTTAGTAAAACTGCGGTTTAAGGTTAGTTGATATTATTTGTAGTTAATCCTGTGCCACAACCATTAGGTGTTTCAATAAGTCCAGCCCTTTCTTAACTCTCCGGGAAACTGTTACTACACTAATTCCTAAATGTTCTGCAACTTGTTTTTGTGTCAAATCATGTAAAAATACGCACTCCAACACTTCTCTGGTGCGTTTTTCTAGCTGCAACAAGCATTCGTGCAGGCGAATTTGGTCTTCTTGCACGAGTTGAAAGCTACGGTAGCGGTGATCTGGAACCAGTTCTCCCAGGCTGGTAGAATCTTCTCCATCCTGCACTGGCACATCTAGGCTCAAGTGGGAGCGATTGAGCAATGCTAATTTCACTTCCTGCCATTCGTTTGCGGAAATCTCCAGTGCTGCTGCTAATTCCGAGTCTGTTGGTTGGCGATTATATTTTTCGCGCAAAGAACGCGAAATCAAGATTGCCTGCTGTTGCAGCGCTAACCAGCGTCGGGGAATCCGCACAGTGACACCTTTATCTCGGAGGTAATGTTGAATTTCACCCCGAATGTAGGGAATGGCAAAGGAACTGAAAGCATGACCCTTGGAAATTTCAAATCTTTCAATAGCCCGAATTAAACCTAAACAGCCCACCTGGAGCAAGTCGTCGTAGCTTTCCTGACATTGATGAATCCAGTAGTGAGCTTCTTTTCTCACTAGTCCAAAATTGAGTTTCACCAGTTGATTGCGAACAGTAGAGTCGCGAGATTGCTGATATTTTCGCAACAACTGCCAAATTTCATGCTTCAGTTCGTTAGTGACTGTGGTAGGCATAGCACCGAGTTTATTGGTCAAACAAACACTCAATTCACTTTTAAATCAAGCCGCAATTGCACCCAGATGCCAAATTAGGGCAAGCTTTTCAGACGTTGCTTCACTAAGAGCGCAACTTACACAGGGTAGGTAGAGTAAGCATTTAGAAACAGAAGCGATATTAAAGAACACATTGCCCTATATGCCCAAGCAAATCCTATGGCAGATAACATATCTTCCATAACCGAGTTGACAATTGAGCCTTACTTAAAATTTGAAATTGGTATTTGGTTTTTTATTTAGCTTTGGCATGACTTGTAGCTTTGATGAACTACTTAGATAAAGAATATAAAGTTTGTTACTACAATTCCAACCGAGATTGTACTTAATTTGAGTAATTAAGCATATGCTTAATTTCTAGCGAGAAACCGAGCCTAAAAAGGATTTTTATGGATATAATCAAATTTTTATCAGCAAAATTACTTAAATTACCAAAATTTCTTTATAACATCTGTAAAGTTCATAATCTGAATTAAAAATGGTATGGCATATTCACACTAAGTAGGACGACTGGAAAAAACCGAATTATCGCCTTCAATTAAGGAAAAAACCCCCACGCTCTTCGGGCGTGGAGGTCGGTTTTCTTATGTCTATGTACTTACTCCTTTCCTACTCAAAGAATACCTAAGTTTGTTTAACCAACCGCACTCTTACGCGCAGAGGGCATATCAGAGAGGAGATAGGTAATCTTGCGTTGGGAAAAAAGTAGCAAATAAAAAAAGGGCGAGATGCCCCTTTTTGTAGTTAAGTTGGTTGCTATGGTGCGAGGTAAGTCAAAAACCTAGCCATCAGCAGAGGAAACGCCTCAGTCCCCTAACATTTACCAGCAGGAATATGGAAGGGGGAGAAAAAGTCATCTCCAGAATAAAGCCTGATGAAAACACAATTGCAGTCCTGAGTGCCAGTAATTTGGCATACTCAAGAGGATTTAGGCATTACCTGGTTCAATCCGACCGTAAAACAGACCGCGAATCTTGACCTCTTTAGCTTCGCCAGCGCCTAAATCGGTATCCGAAGGCTGTTCGCTCTCGAAAGTACCAGCAATTTCACCAGAAGCACTATCTACTTTGGCAATCGAGAGAGAAATTTTACCTTTAAGAACTTCTGCACGCTTGACGTTGGCGCGAGTGAGGTCTTTATCATCTGCTTGGGCGGGGAGAGCCACTGCATTATCATAGCCACTCACGACACCACGACCTTTAGGATCTAAAAAGGCAGCACCGCGATAGGAAGGAACTTTGAATTCGCCTTCAAAATCCGTGGAGGTGTTAATACTGGTCAAACCGGGTTGTGATTTAGCAACCAAGTTTTTGATGGTGAATAGGAAAGGTACTCGCTCACCACCAGGGAGTTGCACAGTGGTAGCTTGGAAGTCTAAACCATCTTTTTCCACAAAGGTCAAGCTTTTATCGGGGTTAACTTTTATATCGCCTTGTACCTGGTCAATGGTGGAAGTATACCGAGTCAACAATTTGCCAGCAACAAATTCGGCTTCTTGGCGTTTATTGGCAGGTTCTTCTTTTATAAAGTAATTAGTTGGTTCTAAGCACAGTTCTTTGAGTACGTAGGACTGGCTAGAATCAATGGGAATGGAACCACGGCTTGTTTCGGTTAATTGGGGGCATTTGTTAGCCAAGCCAGTGCCTCGAATTTGTTCGTAAGTGAGTAAATCCTTGCTGCTAGAAGATGGAGCGTCACTACAAGCTGTTAGTAGCCCCAGGCACAAAGCCAAGAATGCAATAATTAAAGCGCGATACCTCATGGTCAACCTCAATGTCAAAAATTAATATCTCAGTTGTAAAACTGGGTAGGGTTGAGGAAGAATATGGCTATTCTCCTTTCCCCATCCGAAGCTGTGCGTGCGATTTTTACCGCACACGGCTACTCAATGTCTTTTTACCCTTTTGTCATTATCGGGCTTCAAGCTGCGATCAGTAGCAGTTTTTTCCTCATGGCAATGTATAGGAAGCAGACGGGAGCGAATGCGCGAACGAATCGCACTTATGTATGTGTCGCCACTATATACAGTTCATTGTCTTATAAAGTTAAACTAAGCCAGATCATACGATTTTTTTTACTCAAAATCTAAGCACTTTCGTATGAGCCATGAAAATGGCGATCGCCCACGTTACGACCCAAAGAGAGATCGCCGCTTTTTAGGCATAGAGAGTGGCGAAGCGAACAGGCGATCGCTTCTGTCGGCTGTGCCTAAGTACAGCTTGAGTCTAGAAGCGATCCTTACTGGCTTTCGTATAGATAAGTTTATAAGGGATTGGGGACAAGGGCACGCTTGAAAAATAAGAGTACAAACAACGCGCCGTTATTGTGGGCAGATTTGTTACCTTGTCCCCAGTCAAGAGTCCCCAGTACAAGCGTCCCCTTTATACTCTTGTTTAACCAAGGCAGTCAACAGCAGAAAGCTAAAGGTCTTTTTTCAATTGCAAATAAATGAAACAAAAAAATATCCAGTAAATTTGAGATTTAATTAGTTGACCTCATTTACACGTATATGGTGGCATGAACAACAACACAAGTGTTGAGTCTGAGAAGTTGTCTTGTAAATTGCAAGCGATCGCAACTGCGGTACATGATGCATGTCAGGTTTGTCAAGGAGATACTATCGGGCTTTTGGCTTTGCTACGGCAGTTGGAACAGTTACACCGAGAGATCCGGGATGGGGCTTTTCAACAGAGTTTGCCTGATAATCGTCAGGCGCTCTACTCGCTACTGAAAGATATTGAGTCTCTTGGGGGCTGGCCTTATATTGAGCGGATGAGGCTGCAAGCCTTTTTAGCTAATTTGGCACAAGAAGCGAATGTGGAAAACGACGATGATCTGTTAGAAAGCGATCGCTCCCTTGACTGGTAATCCTTGATACGTAATCGGTAATTGGGAATTGAGTTTTTGTCTTAATTACCGATTACGTATCAGGTGTGGGTCTAGCGCCCTTGGGTGATATCATCACAAAGAAGGCGATCGCGCCCTTCAAGATTGCGGTTGTGCTGAAGATAATCATTCACCCAGCTACAACCACGAAGCAGCAGGTCGTCTAAATCTAAATTCCAGAGAATTATCGTGTTGTCATCACTAGCTGATGCTAATGTTTGACCATCCGGGCTAAAGCTCACACTTAATACTGGACCGTGGTGTCCGTTGAGGGTTTTGATGAGTTTGCCGTCATGGCTCCAGAGTTTCACACTGCTGTCCCAACTAGCAGCGGCAAGAAGTTCACCATTGGGACTGAAAGTGACAGCATTAACACTATCGCTGTAACCCTTTAACAACGTTTTCAACAAAGTGCCATCCCAGCGCCACAGCTTCACCGTATTGTCCCAGCTGGCAGAAGCTAACATGTGGTCAGTGGGACTGAAACTCACACCTAAAACCCAACTTTCATGGGGTAAAAAACTTTTTAACAAAGTACCATCCCGCCGCCAAAGTTTAACTGTTTGGTCATCACTGGCAGAGGCGATAACCTGACCATCGGGACTGAAATTAACGCTATTCACCCAACCCTCATGCCCCACCAAGGTTCTGAGCAAGCGTCCGTCACGATTCCAAAGTTTAACTGTCTTATCTTTAGAGGCTGATGCCAACAACTGACCATCCGGGCTGAATGTAACGCTCATCACACTATCGCTATGCCCTTGGAGAGTTTTTATTAAAGAGCCATCGCGCTGCCAAAGTTTCACAGTTTTGTCATAACTTGCGGATGCGAGCATCTGACCTTTGGGGTCAAAACTGACACTGGTAACTCTGTCAGTATGTCCCAAGAGAGTTTTATAAAGTCGAGTTACAACTCCTTTGGTAGTAACTTCTCGTTGCCAAAGTTTGACTGTGCGATCGCGACTGCCTGATGCTAACATTTTGCTATCCGCACTCCAGGCAACGCTCAAAACTCGATCCTTATGCCCCTGAAGGATCGGCAGCCTTGGAGCATCTAGGCTCCATAGTTTCACACTTTTGTCGTAACTTGCCGATGCCAACACTTTGTTATTTGGGCTGAAAGCGACGCTGACGACAGCATCGCTGTGTCCTTTAAAGGTTTTGAGTAAGGTGCCGCTAAGACTCCAGAGGTTAACGGTGTTGTCATCACTGCCTGAGGCTAGCTGTTGACCATTAGAACTGAAGCTGAGGCTCCAAACGGTACTGGTATGCTGCTGTAAGGTTTTATAGAGACGAACGTCGAAGCTGTCTTTACTACTGTTACGCTCTCGGTGCCAAAGTATCACTTTTTTGTCTCGACCTGCTGATGCTAGCAGTTGACCGTCGGGGCTAAAAGTTACAACAGTCACACTCTCCTGATACCCTGACAAAGTTTTAACTAAGCTACCGTCCCGTCGCCAGATTTTTACTGTCTTGTCGTCACTTGCTGAGGCGATAAATTGTCCATCAGGGCTGAAGCTTACCCAGTTAACCCAACCTTTATGTCCCTTCAGTATTTTTACTAGCGTGCCGTCGCGTCGCCAGAGTTTAATGGTTGTATCCTTACTCCCAGTAGCCAGCAACTGACCGTCAGGACTGAAACTAACGCTAGAAACCCAGTCTCCGTGTCCTTTCAAGGTTTTGTATGGCTGTGAATCAAATTCGCCCGTGGCTGGGTTTCTGTGCCAAAGAAGCACTGTTTTATCGAGACTCGCGGAGGCTAAAGTTTGACCATCAGGGCTGAATGTAACGCTGGTAACAGCATCGCTATGACCTTGAAGAGTTTGGAGTAAGGTGCCGTCAGGACTCCACACTTTCACCGTCTTGTCGCGACTACCTGTTGCCAACAACTGACCATCGGGGCTGAAAGTTACACCCCAGACGATATCAGTATGCCCTTGCAAACGGTTTACCTCAGTTACCCCATAAACTGCTTGCTGGAGAGCTGTCACTACCCGCATCCGCGTATCTGGTTGGACAGCATCTGCCTGTTTGAGTCTCCTCCAAGCCCGCAAACTTTCTAACAAAGCATCAAACTCTTTATTCGAGGCAAACAAAGCTTCACTAGCAGCAGTGAGGGCACTAATTTTCAAGTTGGTTTCGCTACGTTCAGCTCGTAGACTTTGGAGAACTGCTGCTCTTTTTTGTGAGTCGGCTTGCCACCATAATGCCGCAATTGTGCTTGCCATCATCAAGAGCGCTACGCCTGCTATACGTGCTTCTCGCAGTCGCCGATACAAAAATAAATTCAACTGCTCTTGAGAAAGCTTTTGGGCTACTTCTGCTTTGGTTTTTTCAAAGCGAACTTTTTCTAGTTCGGCGAATATACCATAGTTGTTTTGTTGGCGAATTGGTTCAACTAAATAATCGTGAACTAGCTGGTAGCGATCGCCTGCTTCTTCCCGCATTCGCAAAACCAACCCTGAACCCACCAAAATGTCTAAAATCAATTCCAATGTGTTAGCAGCTAGAGGGGTAAATTCTTCTTTGCCGTTGCTTTTCTCTTCCTCATTTTCTCCAACGTCCACAGGGAATTCATCTTCATCGAATCCCACAGACAAATTTTTATCTCCTATTACCAACCCAGTCACAAAATCAGCTTTTGTTTTTAGCGGTCTCGTGCCTTTTTCATCAGTCAACTCAAACAATAATTTCCAACTTAGCTGTTCGTTTTCCTGACCACAATCTTTAATAACTTCCTCTAGCCAGCGCTGTATTAGTGTTTTTGAGCCACCGCAACGTTTGTATTGTTCAAGTGTGGTAATATTTTCTGCTTGGAGTTGAGCGCCAACTATTTGTAATTCAATTGGATGTACTTCGTCTAGTTCTCCTGCTAAATCCTGGACTAATTGGTGAATTAATTCATCACTCAATTCATAATGTGAACGTTTAGTCAACCTGTGAATGATGCTGATTGCATCCTGGCTGGAGAAGTTGCCTAAGTAGTAGCGAATATTCTTGTCGAGAATGTTTTTGTTAATTACGCCTAAATCATATAAACCAGGTTCGCTCTTTTCTTTACTTAAGCGTTCAAACTCTAATAAGTAATGTAAATAATCTTCCCGTAATGAAAGAATAACTTTCACATAGGAGATGTTCAAACAGGCGCTAAAAAATTTATAAAAACGAATTCTTTCCTTATGACATTTACTAATAAAGAAAAATTCTTCAAACTGGTCAAAAATTATAACTATGGTGTGATTTCGCTCAGTTAATAATCGGATTTTTTCCAGCAATATAGTGGGCGAAACTTCTATAGCAACTGATATTTCCGTCTGTGCCAGTGCCTGATTGACAACGCGTCCCAAAGCTGTAACCCAATCAGTATAAACAGATAAAACAATCGGCAAAGGGATGCGTTCGCCAATTACTTTTCCCTTCAAAGCTGGTACTAAACCAGCTTTGAGAATTGAACTTTTACCAACACCTGATAGTCCATGAATCACTGTGAGTTTGCAGTCAGCACGGGTAATTCTTTCAATCAAGCGGTTAATATCTTGCTGCCTTCCAGAAGCCGCTATTTCCTGTGCCAGTTCCTCAGGAATAAACGCTGTTTTTTGCGGTTCCAAGACTGGGTTAATTCTGTAGCGTTGTGGCTGCAATTGATTTGGACCGATGAAGGCGCGAAAACCGTACTGATGCTCTATTTGAATTTTTTCCTGCTTGAGGCTAAAAGCTTCTGTGTAGTCATGGCGCTCAAAAAAGTAGAGCGATCGCAATTCCTCTAAAATCTCCAAATATAGCGATGGCTCGTACTGTACCTCACAAACTATCCTCGCCCATTCCAGGTTATTGATGGCTTCCTCCCACTCACCCAAATGCCGCTGTGTGCGTGCCAGCAATAAAAGATACCAACTTTCCTGCTGTCGGGAAACATCTGTGGCATTTTCTGAGATAGAAAGCGCTGTATTGACTAATTCATGAGCTAGTACCCAATTAGACTTAGAAGCCGCTACATCTGCCAAAAAACCATAATCTTGAGCCACTTGTGCTGGAGTTCCATAAGTTTCATGCAGCTTTCTAGACTTTTCGGCTAGTTCCTGCAATTCTTCCCAGGCTTGTAGGCGTTGCAGCATATCAAGCGCAGGCAAAATGAATTTAGCAACTAAGTCCTTTTTTTCTGCTGCTTCCAATACCTCAAGGCATTGCCTAAACCACAACAGAGCATCTTGCCAGTAAGTTTTGCTCAGAGTAGGGTGTAAGTCTGCCATCCGGCGATAACACAGTCCTAGGTGAAATAGTACCACCGCCTGCCCAAGTAAGGAGGATGGGGGGATAGGGGG
>CAXTNZ010000236.1:0-11020 GCA_964245695.1 uncultured bacterium
GACGTAAGTTAAAGGCGGGGTGGGGTTCTTCTTTTTGATTTATGCAAGAAGTCTATTGAATTTGTATTCCTACCTTGGAGGAACTCGTTTAATACCTTCGTGAACTAATTCTAAGGTTTCAGTCGCCATATCGCCACTGCTTGCAGTCAAGGTAGGACCTGTATATTTACAGGGGTAACATCTAAGAATTTCCCAACGCGCTTGCATTTTACCTGACTGGTCGTAAACTGATATCGAAGCATCTTTACGATTGTTTTGCCACTGACTTGCACCTCCCATATTCTTATTGCAATCTTCGTACCACTCGTAAAGTCTCAAATCATCAGTAGCAATGAGCTTGACAGTAATATTGGTAAATTTAGCCACAGTAGGAGTAGCTTGACGAGTTGCAAAACCTCCCTTACTACTACCATGAATTTCCTGAGCAGGAGTAGATTCAACTCCTAAACCACTAAGTTCTTTGATGACTTTTTCGGTAATTCCATCTGCTTCAAAATAGAAGCGAGCCGCAGTGAGAAATTCAGCCATATATCAACTCCTTAAATTTGAATAAAATGAATAGTTTGGTAACAGTAACTACTCGCCATCAATACCATTCCATTGACTAATGCGGAAGACGACAAACTCAGCAGGTCGTACAGGGCAAACACCCACTTCAATATACAAACGACCGAGAATCTGGGTTTCTGGAGGATTCAATTCTGCATCACATTTGACATAGAATGCTTGCTCTGGTGTCGCTCCAAATAAAGCCCCTTCACGCCATAAGCGTTCGAGGAAGTTGCTGACGGTACGGCGCACGCGTGCCCACAAGTCTTCATCATTCGGTTCAAAAACTGCCCATTGCGTACCCAATTCAATCGATTTTTCAATGTAGCTAAATAACCGCCGCACGCTAATATAACGCCACTCGGTTTTATCAGGTTCGACTAAGGTACGTGCCCCCCAGATGCGAATACCTCGGTTAGGAAAGTTGCGGATGCAATTGATACCAAGGGGATTTAAGAGTTCCTGTTCGCGGAAATTGGTGTCATAACTCAAGCCAATTACGCCTCTTGGTACTTCGTTTGCAGGCGCTTTGTAAACTCCCCTAGTTTCATCTGTTCGTCCCCAAACGCCCATCATGTGACCACAAGGAGGTACAAGTATCGGTCTGCCACCGTTGCGCGGGTTGGGAACTTTAATCCAGGGGTAATATAGTGCTGCAAACATGGAGCGACGATTAAAGCTTCTTTGCAGCCACTCAACTACTTCTTGGGGTTTGGCGCGATCTGGTGGGGGGTCAAGTACAACCATGCGATTAGGTGGATTGGGAACATCGCCACTAGCAGAACCCTCGCACATGCTAATCATGAGTTCCATGATGCCGTGAACTTGGTCTAAGTTCATTACTCCAGCTTCATAAGCCCGCATTAAATCGGGACAAGCTAGCATGGTGATTTCATCAATCTCGAAAATACCGCGCACGCCTGTGCGATCGTCGCGTACCCCCTCAACATCCTGCGAAAAGCGATCGGGTGGGGATGCCACAATTGCAGGTGTTAGTTCGTACTGACCATTTGCTGGGCGTCGTGCTAGGGGTTGTCCAGGTTGAGAGGAGTCTGTAACGCTGACATACAAGGAGTTTCGCAAAGCAGCGATCGCATAAGTTGCTACCTGTGTTGCTGATTCGCGGTTCATGGTCAAGTTTTCGTACTCTTCGAGAACTTCCTCACCGCGAATAATTTGTAATGTGAAATACTCACCTGTGTTTGGCGGCGCTTCTCCCTCAGTACCTTCAGGTAAAGCGCGGGGTGTACTGTCATTAATCACAATACTAATTGCCCCATCTGCTACCTGTTCAGGACGCAGGGTAAAGGTGAGGGAGGGACGATTTCCCCGACCAGTAATTTGTAAGGATGGGGCTTCTGGTGTGGCGGTTCTGGAAGTGCCTGGTAATTGAGTACCAATACTTGCAATCCAGCAGCGACCACCACCATTCATAAAGTAGCCATAGACCGCAAAGGGTAAATAGGCATTGAAGTTGGTGAAGCCATCAGAGTTGGTATGGGCAAAGTAGTTGAGATATTGCGTCCAATTGGTCACTAACATGGGCTTAAATAACTCAGCCCCGCCACGCACATCTTCTGTAAAGCCGACAAATCCGGCTACTGCTGTACTAACACCTTCTATCGGTCGGCTACCTCGGTCTATTTCTTCAACGTAGACACCAGGAGCTTTGTAATCGAGTCTTGCCATGAAAGTCTCTCCATTTTGGATTAAAGATTATAATTTTATGCAGTCCTAATCTCTTGTTAATTTTGACGATTTGGAATTACTGAGGCAGGTGTAAGTAAAATTTCTTTCACTGTGTAATTTTGGCTATCTATTAAGACGTTGCAGATTTGCGGTTCATAATCCAGACATTTAAGTGTTAATACGTAATTACCTAGTCTTAAATCTTCAAAAAAGAACAGCCCTTCTTTGTCACTAGTCGCTGATTTCTCGGCTCCCCTAATGTTAATTTCTGTATCAGCAACTGGCTGCTGGGTTATTGCATTTTTGACAATGCCTGCGATCGCTACCCGCTTTGTTGATACTTTGCCATTGCCATTTTTTTGTAGTTGGTCATACACGCTCATAATTCGCTCCCAAACCAAAGGTATGGAAGTCTTTTGTGGTTCAAAGGGTACTGTAACTGTTAAATATAAAGCTGGACGCAAGGGAACATTGAGAGCGCTCCATAAAGAACCTACTTCAACTGGTGGTTCTACAGAAACTGTCATGGATAAATTGCCATAACCACACAGTTCAGGAGCTAAAAATTCCTCACGCAGCGAACGATGACGCAGCAGTAAGGTTAATGCTTCAGTTAAAAGCCGATGTTCGCCTAAAGTCGTACTATCCCAAGCCGTTAACATTAACGATACATCAAACCAACTGGGAGACCAAGTTACAGTGGCAGGTTGTAACCCTGATTGTGCAAACTTACGTTCCACCTGCCTGCCAGAGTGTTGTACTTGCTTACTCTCGCGAATGTCATAAAAGTACAAATTGAGAGTAGGTCCGGTACTCTCGTCCCTGCGACTTCCTGGACGACTAAAGTCAATTTGCTCCGTACTAATGAGGGAGGTTCCCCCAGCTAGGATGGACGCTAGTGTATGAAGAAGGGAGATAAGCATAAAGATGCTCACAGGCGTGCAGATGCTTCTAGATTAAATGCATCAACCTGGTAAAGTTAATTAGACTTTTGTCGAGATTTACCATGATAAAAATACTAATTAATCATGAGTAGATCATTGGCAAAGAAGAATCTGTTTACATTTGTTTACATAAAAAATACAGCGATCGCTTAAATAAAGCTCCCATCTTAAATCAGCCAAAAGCTTACGGTATAAGTCTTTTAACCTTTACCTTTTTACTTTTTCCGAACGCAAGCGGTACTAGTTTTATTTCTCTCTACTTACTGAAGTGTTTTCTATTAAGTAATATTTAATTGTAAATATTAAGATTTACTAAAGAAATGGCTATATTATTACATGAATGAAATCATACATTGGTAGAAATTTTCTTATATAATACTTAAGCAATAGTGCAGCAAAAAAGTATTGAATATTATCTAATCAGATTTTATTCTCAAATTAATTAGGGCATTTACCATTTAATAGAAAATAAAACATCCTCTTACTTACCTTACAGCTTAAGAAGTGAGTTAAACGATGGTAGTAGACTCGTCTATCCAACACACAAAGACTAGTTATAAATCTTCACAGTCTTTAAACGTACAAAGCTTATGTCAGCTACAACTTGAACAGTTAACAATTCAAAATCCTATTTTTTTCGCTCGGATTGTCTATTACGATCCATTAATGAAAACTCATGAGGAAGTCATTAATTACGCTTTAACCCGACTTCCTTTTTCTCAGAATACCTTAGCTTACTTAAGGTCGGAAGAATGGCTGCTGGATTTTCCTCCTGGTTTTACATTAAATGAAATAAAGTTGAATTCTTGTGTTGGCAATTGTTATATTTGTCCACTAGGTTACAGGAATCAACGACCTGAATATATCCAAATATTAAGCGATGAATCTCTCTCACCTACTTTGCAAAATTACGTAAAGCAATCTGCTGTCTTGGTGAGCAACTATTTAGAGATTTATTTGGAGTGCGGACAACAGAAAGCTGAAATTAAATTGCTTGAGGAGATAATTCAACGTGCAGGACATCAGTTACGTAACAATTTGGGGTTAATTGGTCTGTACGCACAAAATTTATCTTTGGGATTAAAAGATAAGCCTTTGCAAGAAAATGCAACAATTTTATGTGAAAGCATAGAAGAGTTAGATAATAATTTAACAGAGTTGATTTATTGTGGTCAAAGTACAAAATTAAGGGTAAGCCTCCAGGACTTACGAAGTTTAGTTTTAGAAAGTATCAAAGGTTTACAGCTTTTAATTAATCAAAAGCATCTACAAATATCTTTGCCTGATAGTTCTACTACCTTAGCAATAGACTGCTTACAAATGAAGCAAGTTTTTGATAATTTGTTGAGCAACGCTGTTTATTTTAGTCCTGAAGGTGGAACTATTACCTGTAACTGGCAAGTTTTTCAAAGTGAAGTACTAATTAAAATCTCTGACCAAGGTTCAGGACTATCTCAGCAAGACTTGCAAAAGATATTTACTCCTTTTTATTCTCGTCGTTCAGGAGGTACAGGGCTAGGTTTAACCATTGCCAAGAAAATTGTTCTTGACCATCAAGGAAGTATTTGGGGTCAAAATTTGCCGAATGGAGGCGCTCAATTTTCTATGATATTGCCTCGACCTAAGAGTTAGTAAAAAGTTTAAGTACAAGGGTGCAAACAACAAAACAGGATCTATAGTTTTTTTTAATGAACATTATATATTATGGCTACTCCTCAAAAGCTTTCCGTTTTACTAGTAGATGACGAACAACGCTTCCGCCAAGGGTTGCGATCGCTATTGAATTTTTATAGTGTAAGTAATTCATTATTATTAGAGATCGTCGGTGAAGCCGCTTCACCAGAACAAGCGTTAAAACTCGCACTCAAAGAACATCCAAACTTAATTTTGCTTGATATGGAATTAACTGGAGGTGATGGAATTACAGTTATTTTAAATTTAAAAGAAAATTCTTATAATGGCAAGATTTTAGTATTATCAGCGCATCAAGAAGACGATTGGATCTTCCGGGCAATGCAAGCCGGAGCCGCTGGTTACGTATATAAAAACCGTTTGGCAACTCAATTGTGTGAGGCTATTACCACCGTAATAAAATCAGAAATTTATTTACCTTTAGAGGTTGCTAGTAGTTTTTTCCGTCGTTTTCAGGCTTATTCTGAGTCTTGTTTGCAAGCTAGTCAAAAACTGCACTTAACAGAAAGAGAACAAGAAGTTTTATACTGGTTAACTCAAGGTTCTTCTAATGAAGAAATAGCTAAACATTTATATGTTACGGTGGCTACTGTTAAGGCTCATCTGACAAGTATTTTTGAAAAATTAAAGGTTACTAGCCGTACCCAAGCTATTGTAACTGCCTTAAAGTTAGGTTTAATTCAGGTTTGATAATTAATGGGTGTTAATTGTTAGTAGTTAGTGGTTGGCATTGCTGCTATGCGAATATGAATTTGTCTCACGCAGAGGAGCCACTGCGTTGCGGGGGTTCCCCCCGTTGTAGCAAGTGGCATCCACAGAGTCGCAGAGAGTAAGAGTTTGAAATGCTTGATTTTTAAGTTTCATATTTCAATGTTGTTTTTCACCACTAACTACCAACTACTAACCACTAACATTTACAGTCTATCTGCTAAGGAGTTTCCTAAGTGCCAGTAAAGGAAGATTTGTATAAACAATATCTCTGTTCTCGCAATGCACCGTTAACTTGCGATCGCCCTTTGCAGACAGCGCAAGAAATACCAGGGGCTAAGTTTTGTCTGGAATGTGGTTTTCCAGCGACTTTAGCGCAAAATTCGGAAATTAAGGGCAATCGAGGCATTTATCAAGTTGGTAAATTTTTGTGTACGCGCTCTATGGGGCGGTTATATTCTGGGATACAGATTAGTGATAACCAACCTGTAATAATTAAAGAATATCTTTTACCCAGTCGTTGTTTTAATGCTGAAGAGACGCGACAGTGCAAACAGACTTTTCAGCAAGTCGCGGGGGTGAGTCTCGCAGATGGGAGAAACCAAAACTTTCGTTTGATTGAGCCTTGGGAAGCGATCGCAGACGAGCGAGGAGAACGCTGTTATATAATTACCAAACAGGTAGAAGTATCGCAAACTTTAAGCCAATACCTCATGGCTAAAGGTGCAATGGATGCACCGCAAGTACGCCAAGTACTTAATCAAACTCTGCAAACGCTACAGTTTCTTCATACTTCATCGCTGCGCTTTCCCTCCAATCAAGTGCAGCGTGGACTGGCTCACGGCAACCTTAATTTAGATAGCATTTTAATTAAAGTAGAAAAGAATCAACAGTTTTTTATATATCTTGATGATTTAGCTATCTGGGAAAGCTTATTTTACCCACCCCCTACCAAAGTCGCAAAACCTCAACTTGAACAAGATTTAGTGTCATTAGGATTAGTAGCTTTTTATCTGTGGGTAGGAAAGGCTGTAGATAGCACTTCTGGTCAACCGCTGAATCCGAGAAAAGCTGAAAATTGGTCGAATTCAGATTCTCACCTCCAGCAGTTTCTTTATCACTTAATTGGGCTAGATAAACCTTTTGAGAGTGCCGAGGCAGCTCGTAAAGCTTTGTTGCAACTACCGAAAGAAAACCAAGTAAGGAGTGAAGCAGGTTCAATAGCTTTGGAAGAGCCAGAGAAAATTTGGCGATCGCCTTTAATTTTATTAGCAATCCTGGCTTTGCTCTTGCTTGGAGGAGGGATATGGTATTTTTTATTACGTTCCGGTTCACAAGCGAGTAATTGCGGACAGTGGTGTAAACTTTTATCTGGTTTTTCCGAGGTCAGCAGTGTACCCGCAGGAGAATTTACTTATACAGGAGAAAACAACGGTACATGGAGTACAGTTTTAAAACAAAAACCAGAGAGCGGCACTCTTGAAGAAACTTTAACTAAACCGAAACCAGATGTAACATTTAATTATCAATCTGTGCCATCTTCGGATGTCAAGGCTGTTAGCGTGCCAATAGAAAAGGTGCGTAGCTGTAAACAAGAGTATAAAGAAAAACAAAGTTGTCAAGCATATTTTGCAATGACATCTTTAAACGTAGATGAAGAATTAGAAAGCAAATCTATTGCCTATGACGGTTTACTAGTATTTGTTGCCTCTAGTAAGGATGACTCTGCTCCTGTCAAAGTACTTAAAGGTAAAATTAGTTTAAAACAATTGCGGGAAATTTATACAGGCAAAATCACCAACTGGCGAGAATTTGGTGGTTCCGATCTTCCCATACAACCTTATGCTCCTACAGAACCGGAAGCAGTGCGCTTTTTTCAACAGCAAGTGTTAAAAGATGATCCGCAGCAAATTGCTTTATATAAAGAAGTTACTAAGCAATTTACCGAAATAACTGAGAACACTCAAAAGCAAATTAGGGCTAAATTCGAGAAAGGGGAAGCGGGTATTATCAGTTTTGGCATTCTCAGTAAAACTTGGAATCAATGCAACGGCTATCCTTTAGCTTTAGTTGATGACAATAACCGCGAAACTCAGCCGCTGTTGCAGCCTAACAATCAGCCAATCAACCCAGAAGTAAATTTATGTGATAAAAGACATTATTTTTTTGATGTTGAAAGTTTTAGAACAGGTCGCTATCCTTTGGGATATCCTTTGAATGTAGTGTACCCTAAGGATAATAGTCTCCCTAAAGTCGGTTCAAAATTTGCCGAAATGCTTACTACCCGTGAGGGTCAATGTCTGCTAAAAAAAGTAGGGTTGGTTCCTTTACAGATTATACCTGAGAACGATAAAACTGCTCATGGCTGCAAATCGGTGTCCTAACTCTGAGTGCGAGTATTTTAACCGTCCCTTGCCCAACCATGCTAAGGTCTGCCCCCTATGCGGCACGGCGTTGGGTGATATGATTGCTGTACCAGTCCAGCCTAGCCCGCCATTACCAGCTACTCCCAATGTCGTTGCTTATCCACAAGTCCAATCCCAGACACCACCTTCTTTTCAGCTAAATCAGGTGCCGGTAGAGCAAACTAATTATCAGCCTCGACCTCCTTACGCACAGCAGGTTCCACCTTCACCACCATCTCGTGTGCAACCAGTACTAAAACTGGTTCATACAACAGGGAGAGAATTTTATTTGCGTGGGGAAAACGGTTGTATAGGTAGGCGATCGCAAATTCAGGGAACAGTACCAGAAATTGACTTGGTAGGTATTCCCGATGAAGGGATAGTTTCCCGAACACACGCACGAGTACATTGGGACTGGAATCAAAATACATACATGATTTTAGACGACCACAGCCGCAATGGAACTTATCTCAACGGCAATCTTCTTTCTCCAGGTGTTAATTATCGCTTGAATCACGGGGATTCATTGCAACTAGGTCAGGATGGGTTGGTGCGGTTTATGGTAGTAGTGGTGTAATAGATTTTCCTTATTAGTATGGTGCAAAGGCGATCGCTCATTCCGTCTCCTTACTAATTTGCAAATTTTTATATAGTACTGAGAACTAATATCATGTCCGCTTAAAGACTTATTGTTTAGGTTCACACGGGGACGCGGGGACGCAGGGAGATTTTAATAATAAGTGATTAACCGGACACGATATAAACTACTAGAGACAAGCTGAAAGTCAAGTTCGACCTTTGGCTAATTCTGATTCTGGCGCAAAGCCTTTAGCCTGGAATTAGATACAGGTTCTTTTAATTATGGACTCAGAACGCATACAACCATCTCTAGCTCCGATTGGAGACATTGGCGGTACTGCTGGATACGGTGCTATACCTGCGACAGATGATGCGACCAAAGCCGTATCTGCTGCTAGCTTCGATCTAGGGGACTCGTTATTAATGGACAAGCTGTGCGATCGCGTTTATGAACTGCTGCTAGAAGATATGCGATCGCAGCGCGAGAGGGTAAGAAACTATGGTTCGACGAGGTGGTAATGGCTGATAACAATAATAATGGCAATAATGGCAACATTCTGCATGAATTGAATTATGTCACCACAAATCGTTTCTATGTAGAAATTGATAGTACGATTGCGGCTTCTTTTACTGAATGTTCGGGATTGAGCTTTCAGATTAAGAAAAATGTTTTTTACGAAGGTGGTGTTAACGATCAGCAACGTATTTATTTAGGTCATGCAGAATTTGCAGATGTAACTCTAAAACGAGGAATTACAGATCATTTTGGTTTCTTGAACTGGATAACTCAAATTTTTGACGAAGAGAATGGTGACAAAAATTTGCGCCGCAATGTCAACATTCTTTTATTTAATCAAGCTGGCGAAACTATGATGAGTTGGACACTCATTGGTGCAATTCCTATAGCTTGGAAAACACCAGCACTGCAAGCAGATGGCAATGCAGTTGCGATTGAAGAACTAACTTTAGCTTATGAAGGTTTGAAAATTGCCAAAGAAGGAGGAGGAGGCAATCTTACACAACGGGAGATAAAGTCGAAATTCTTCCAGTCTAATTAATTTTTCCGGCATCAAAATCCAATTATGCAAATAATTAAACCACCACTAGGCATACAAACATCGCTGCTAGGAGCAGTAAATTCTTTGGGGATACCTAACAGACTTTTTTTAAAAAAAGAGTCTTATTTTCGTTTGCGATCGCCATTAATCAATTACTCTAAACTATTACTACGCCGACAACATAAATCATTAATAAATCTGGATACATGGAATACAGAAAATAGGCATGATGACGGAGATTTTGATATTTTCACAAACATCTTGCCCATTGATTTTACCCAAATTGATACGACTCCGAAACAAAATTATATAGATAATACCGATATCGGCAAAAATCCTATTGTCAATAATATTTTACCAGAGCAGAGTGAAAAGCATAAAAATATTAATAATCTGTCGCAACTGAATCAGAAAAAATCTAAATCAAAAAAAACAAATAAATCAAAACCTAAAGCAAAGTCCAAAAAACAAGACCAATCCTTAAATGAAAATAATACGATAGTTCCTATTGATGATAAACAGCTAGAAACTCCCAGCCTTAATATTGCTGAGACTGAACCTGATAAAATTAGACTTACAGAAAGTCCTCTTCCAGCAAAACATATCATTGATTTGCCAGAAAATTCTCTTTTATCAATACTAACATCATCCCAGGTACAAGACAAACCTATTTTATTAGAGGAATTAGGAAATAATCAGTTAATTACTTCAGAACAAGTAACAAATTCACTTCCAAGAGAAAACTTAGAGGAAATTAAGTTTTCCAATATTCCAGAAAACTCCACTCCGCTACAGCAGAGTATCGACTCAGAAACCATTACAAATAAATCTCAAGAAACTAAATCTTCCATTTCAACAAACTTGCCTCAGAATAGTGAAAACTCTACATTGTTGAGGGATACCAACGATGAACAGTTAGGACTTGAACCTCTTGTGATGCCTTTGACTGAGGTGACACAAGAAAGTCTTATCTCAAATATTCTCATAAATTCCACTCCCCAACCACAAAATACTAACTTAGACATCACCACAAATCTACTACAAAACCTTACATCAGAAGCTTTAAAAACTAACTTAACTAAAGCGGAACAACCTGCTTTATTGAAATATTTACCAAACGATAAACAACAAGTCACTCCTGAACTCATACCTGAACCCTCTTTAATAAATCCTACTTTAGAACCACAGGATATCGAATTAGACAACATTACAGAACAGACTAATTTACAACCAATTATCCAAACACCAACAGAGGAATTAGTACAGCAGAAAAGAATTGTAGAAGACAGTCTGAATGTATCTCAATACATCTCGTTTAGTGATGTCGATGCCTCAAAAATTCCCCCGGGGGGGGGGGGGGGGGGGGGGGGGGGGGGGGGGGGGGGGGGGGGGGGGG
>CAXTNZ010000237.1:0-10987 GCA_964245695.1 uncultured bacterium
GGGTAACGCGATCGCCTATCCACAAGTCTCCGTTAGCACCTCATTCAGTAACACTCGCTCTTGAGTGTAGGCATCAAGAGCCAGGATCGCCAGCTCGGTTCCAAAAAAAATTTCCCATTGAGCAAGTCTGTGAGAATATTTTATTCTATGTCTTGCCTTAGACACCTATAACTAGTAAATTAGGTTATTTAAATTACTGTTTTTTTCTTAATTACGAGTATAAAAATATCATGCTTTACTAAGTAATTTAGTCTCATTGTTATACTATTTGGTTGTAGACGTGCAACGCTGCAATTACTAAAAATACGGCAAATCAAAAGTTGCACAATGGTTAATCACAATTCAAAATGGAATTGATTGCCAATGTCAGGGAAGTATTAGCACCTCATTAATTACGTGTGATTTTGTTACCAATGAAACAAGTAAATTTTGTAATAATTTTTATCTTTTGTTTAGCCTTGGCTTTATTTACGATAGAGAACACCGAACCAGCGACAATTCATATTATTCCAGGTATGGAGGTGCAAGCACCGATAGCAGTTGAGTTGCTGTTTACCATCGGCTTAGGCGCAGTTTTTGCGTGGCTGTTTAGTATGTGGACACAATTGCAGCGACAACTATTGTCTAGCCCACAACGCAAACAAAAAGTCCGCATTCAAGAACTGGAGTCGAAAATTGAACAGTACCAAGCAGAAGTTCAATCGTTACAACTTGCGCTACCCCCAGCAAACGATTCCTCAACAAAAGAAACAGAGACGAATGTGCCGAACACACGCTCTAGCAACGTCCAATAAGTCTAAAGTTTAATGAATCCACTTTTGACTGAAATACTTAGGACTTGTTGATGGATGCTGCCGAGCTATTGGAAACAATTGCACACCTGATTCACCAGGCTGAGCAGGGGGAAATTGACCCTTGGGATGTGCAGGTGATCGAGGTAATTGACCGTTACTTAGAATTAATGGCACCGGAGGCAACAAGCCTTGGCTATGAAGCTGACTTATCCCAATCCGGGCAGGCTTTTTTGTCGGCATCGATGCTGGTGTTGTTCAAGGCAAACACCTTGATGCAAATGCAAGCAGCAGCAGATGAACAAGATGTTGTACTAGATGATGTACTGCCGGACAATGAAGATGGAGTAGTATATTCGGCTCATCGGTTGCCATTAGAGCGAGCATTGCGTCGTCGTCCTGCGGCAATGCCACCACCAAAACGCCGCGTGACTCTGCAAGAGTTGATCGAGCAATTGCAGATCATGGAGAATCAGCTCAAACTTGTACAGAAAGTCAGCAAACCTGTCCGTCCCCGGCGTCAGCCTAGTATCCAAAGTATGCGACAGGCACTAGAGTTAGCTCACCAGGAAAATCTCACGGAAGTAGCTGGAGAAATCGAGGAGGTATTGCATCAAACGGCGACAATATGCTTAGAACAAAATTGGTTGAATCTCGAACAGCTAGTAGAGTTGTGGACTCAGACAAAGCAAGCATACCATAATGGTGCCCATAAGTCAGAACACAGCCATCTAGTTAGCGTTTTCTGGGCATTACTACTGCTGTCGGCTCAATCTAAGGTTGAGCTATGTCAAGAGGAATTCTACCAGGAAATTAAAATTCGGTTACTCACAGATTCCACCAACACCTAATCAAATGTACATACTAAGTAAGCAAGTGTAACGGGAGGAACATATATGATTTAAAGACTTTTGCTTCAGCAAACCGTTAAATCCGAGTAAATTGAATAGATAACTGATCGCTTGTCATATTGCAAGAGCTTATGCTTGCATTAAAAGCGAACATTTCTGTTATCCGTGCTTTTAAGGATGACTTAGAGCAAAAATAAACTGATGATTAAATATCATTCAATCAAAGTAAACTGCCTTGTGGTTGAGGAATAAAATTTTATGAAGGCGATGATTCTCGCGGCGGGTAAAGGTACTCGCGTGCGTCCGATTACCTACACAATTCCCAAACCGATGATTCCCATCCTGCAAAAGCCAGTGATGGAATTTTTACTAGAACTGTTACGCCAGCATGGTTTTGACCAAATTATGGTCAACGTTAGCCATTTGGCTGAGGAAATTGAAAACTATTTCCGTGATGGTCAGCGGTTTGGCGTGCAGATTGCCTATTCTTTTGAAGGGCGAATTGATGACGAAGGTAAACTGGTAGGGGAAGCTATTGGTTCGGCTGGCGGAATGCGCCGCATTCAAGACTTCTCGCCGTTTTTTGACGATACCTTTGTGGTGTTGTGCGGCGACGCTTTGATTGACCTAGATTTATCAACTGCGGTCAAGTGGCATAAATCCAAAGGGTCGATCGCTACCATCATTACGAAATCTGTTCCACTTGAAGAAGTTCCTAGCTACGGTGTGGTCGTCACCGATGAAGATGGTCGCATCAAAGCTTTCCAAGAAAAGCCCTCAGTAGAAGAAGCTAAGAGTACCAATATCAATACAGGTATTTACATCTTTGAGCCAGAGGTATTTAATTACATTCCCTCCGGTGTAGAGTACGACATCGGTGGCGAATTGTTTCCCAAACTGGTAGAAATCGCCGCTCCCTTTTACGCCATTCCGATGGACTTTGAGTGGGTAGACATTGGTAAAGTACCAGACTACTGGCGGGCGATTCGCGGTGTGCTACTAGGCGAAATCAAAAACGTGCAAATCCCTGGTCATGAAGTTGCCCCAGGCATTTACACTGGCTTAAATGTTGCCGTGAATTGGGATAAGGTGGATATCACAGGTCCAGTTTACATCGGTGGCATGACCAGGATAGAAGACGGAGCGAAAATCGTCGGTCCAGCAATGATTGGTCCGAATTGCTGGGTATGTAGTGGTGCAACCGTGGACAATAGCGTAATTTTTGAATATTCGCGACTCGGTCCTGGAGTACGTTTAGTCGATAAACTGGTGTTTGGGCGTTACTGTGTGGATAAAACTGGGGCAACCATTGATGTCCAAGCTGCTGCTTTAGACTGGCTGATTACTGATGCTCGTCAAGCACCACCATCTCATACTCCAGCTGAACGGCAAGCGATCGCTGAATTACTCGGAGCAAACGAGGATTAATGGTTAGTAGTTAGTTGTTGGTTATTACCCCTAACTACTAACTACTAACCACTAACCATCCAGATATGTGTATCGCCGCAAACTCTGTTCATAAGTTTGTAGCAGTCGCTGAGATTCCGCCAGGGTAATGCGATTTTCTTCTAAAGCTTGCTCGCAACGCTGGCGGATGTTTTCTACCATATCCTCGGAGTCATACTGCACGTAGCTGACTACTTCGCTCATGGTGTCGCCTTTGACGACGTGTTCAATCTGATAACCTTTGGGGGTTAGTTGGATATGAACTGCGTTGGTGTCGCCAAATAAGTTATGCAAATTGCCCATGATTTCCTGGTAAGCTCCATTCAGGAACATCCCTAAATAGTAAGGTTCTCCTGGCTTGAAGGTGTGCAGTTCTAAAACCGACTTGACATCACGTAGGTCAATAAAGCGATCAATTTTGCCGTCACTGTCACAGGTTAGATCCGCCAAAATCCCCCGCCGCGTCGGTTCTTCTCCCAAGCGGTGTATCGGCATGATCGGGAATAGTTGGTCAATCGCCCAGCAATCAGGTGCCGATTGAAACACTGAAAGATTGATGTAGTAGATAGAAGCCATGATTTTCTCTAGGTCTTCCAGTTCGTCAGGTACGTATTCCTGCTGCCTAGTAATGTCAAGAATTTTATGACAACAAGCCCAGTAAAGTCGCTCTGCCTTGGCTCGTTCTCTGAGGCGTAAAATTCCCAAGTTGAAACGGCTGATGGCTTCTTCTTTGAATTGAGCAGCGTCGTGGTAGAACTCTTGAAAATTATCTTTATTGATGGATTGGTAGGTTTCCCAAAGGTAATTAATAATCGGGGATTCTCCCTCTTGTGGGGGTTCTGGTGGATCGAGGGGAATCTCGCTGGTACTGAGAACGTCAAAAATCAGCACCGACTGATGGGAGGCGATCGCTCGTCCACTTTCGCTAATCAGTGTTGGTACGGGAATCTGCCGCTCAGCACAGGTATCTTTTAACTCTGCCACGATGTCGTTGGCATAGTTTTGCATGTTGTAATTTTTCGAGGCATAGAAGTTGGTTTGCGAGCCGTCGTAGTCTACACCCAAGCCACCGCCAACATCAAGATATTTCATGTCAGCCCCCAGCATCGCTAATTCTACGTAGATGCGGCTGGCTTCTTGAATGGCATCTTTAATTACATTTATGGCGGAGATTTGCGAACCGATGTGGAAGTGCAACAACTGCAAAGAATCCAGCAAGTTAGCTTCGCGTAATTTGTCAAGTGCATCGATAATTTCCGGCATTGTCAAACCAAATTTAGCGCGATCGCCGGATGATGTTCCCCAGCGTCCCATGCCTTGGGTACTGAGTTTAGCGCGAACTCCTAAGATTGGCTTAATCCCTAGCTGGCGATTGGCATCAATTACCAAATCGACTTCTTCAATTTGTTCTAAGACAATTATTGGAGTTTGCCCTAGTCTTTGGGCTAACATCGCCGTTTCAATATATTCCCGGTCTTTGTAGCCATTGCAAGTTAACAATGCTCCCGGTGTATCTAGCATAGCCAGAGCAATCATTAATTCTGGCTTGGAACCGGCTTCTAAGCCAAATTGATGAGGTTTGCCAAATTTTACCAAGTCTTCAATTATGTGCCGCTGCTGGTTGCACTTAACGGGAAATACGCCACGATAAACGCCTGGGTAGTTGTAGCGGGCGATCGCTTTGGCAAAACATGCATTTAATCGCTCAATCCGGTCTGCCAAAATATCGGAAAATCGAATTAATAAAGGTAATCCTAAATTACGCTGCTTCAGCGCGTTGACTAATTCAAATAAATCTAGAGAACCACCGCGATCGCCCTTAGGAGAAACGGTGATATGACCGGCAGCGCTAATCGAAAAATAAGGCTGTCCCCAACCTTCGATGCGGTAAAGGGCTTCGCTATCCTCAATTTTCCAGCTTCCGCGAGATGCGTCGCTAGTGGTACTTGGTGGTAGCAGCTTTTTTTGCTTTTGATTCTTCACTTCAGCTTTATGTCCATTAGCCGGAGGTTGCACCACCTCTTCCGATGCACCAGTTGACTCAACACGCATTTCTTCTAAACCTCTGTGTGTCACGCACGAATAATCAATTTAACGCATTAAGAAAGCAACGTATATGCACCCAAAGATGATTTCTGAGATAAACTCTGATTGGTCATTGGTCATTAGGTTAAGACAAAGGACAAATGACAAACGACAAAGAACAAATTTATTCAGTTTGAGGAGATGGCAATGGAGCGCACATTTTTAGCAATTAAGCCTGATGGCGTACAACGCGGACTGGTAGGTGAAATTATCCGTCGCTTTGAAACTAAAGGCTTTACCCTCGTTGGCTTGAAGTTCATGAAGGTTAGCCGGGATTTGGCTGAACAACACTATGATGTTCACCGCGAAAGACCATTTTTTGCTGGTTTGGTTGAGTTTATCACCTCTGGACCAGTGGTAGCAATGGTGTGGGAAGGCGATGGTGTCGTTTCAGCCGCCAGAAAAATGATTGGGGCGACAAATCCCCTGACGGCGGAACCTGGGACACTTCGGGGTGATTTTGGCATTAATATTGGGCGCAACATTATCCACGGTTCCGATGCTATTGAAACCGCGCAACGAGAAGTTTCGCTGTGGTTTAAGGAAGGAGAATTAGTCAGTTGGCAACCGCAGATCGCGCCTTGGTTGCACGAGTAATTTAGGGAATGGGGCATAGGGCATAGGGTATAGGGCATAGGTAAAAAATCTGTATTCTCACTTTTTCCTTTTCTCCCAATCCCTAGTCCCCAGTCCCTAGTCCCTCGTCCCTTTTACGACTTCGCTCTTTTCCGGTTCCTCTGCTAATTCTGGGGTAATACGCTGGGAAAATCCCCAAGCGAAGATTAAAGCGATCGCACCAATCATCACCCATTCTGGCGGGACAAAGCTATCGTTTACCACTTTCAAAAGCAAGCGCAAGCCTACCAAAGCTACAGTAATATAGCCTGCATCCTCTAAGTAGAGATATTCATCTAACCACTTGATAAACAAACCCGCCATATATCGCAGGGTGATAATACCAATAGTTGCGCCTGTGAGTACCAACCACTTTTCTTGAGAAACTGCGATCGCTGTTGTCACACTATCCAAAGAAAATGCTAAATCAGTGAAAGCAATCACAGGGATAGCTTGCAATAATGAGTTAAAGCGGGGACCATGATGTTGATTATCCTCGCCTTCTTCGGACGTAAAGTGTTGGAATACCAACCACAGCAAGTAAGCAGCACCCAATAGGTTAAATTGCCAAAACTTTTGCACCCAGGTTGCGGTAAGAATTAGGGTGATTCGCAGAACGTAGGCAACTACCAAACCCACATTGAGGGCTTTACGCTCAAGTTCTTTGTCTTCGAGTCCTTGGGCGATCGCAGCGAGGGCGATCGCGTTGTCAGCAGATAGCACCGCCTCTAGTAAAATCAGGATCAGCAGGACTAGAGACGCTTCAACGCTGAAGTGAAAGTTAAGATAATCAAAAATTTGGTCTAACATTGATATTTTTTTTTACCGCACCTTGAAAAAGTCACTATAAGGGGAAATGTAAATTGAAAATAGCACGACTCTTCCCACCTTAATACAGCTTAACCTTTAGAGGGTGATTTCTGTTTACGGGCAGTGGTGATGTATTAATCGGTTGTTCGGTTTTTAATTGTGTTATTTTATACGTTAATGTATAATAGGATACTTTACGACTTTAGCTATGATTAAGTACTAATCAGTGGTTTGATAAAAAAATGTGCAAATTTAATAAAAATGGCAATTACCTCACTTACTAGACCAAAATTCAATTATTTATTTTTTGTAAACAAAACTTTTTTCTCATGTTTATCATGAAACTATGACAAAATTACCGTCGACTTTTCCAGCAGACTATCTGCTAAATCCAATAATTCAGTATTATCCTGTTCTCTATTAGCTAAGAGATTTATTACAGCATATAGCCTGTCATTTGCATCGGGAAGGCTAAGAAATTCTTCTAAGTTAACTGCTACGTCAAACAAAGAACGCTCTCCCAATATTTGCCTTACACTCACAGCCACATCATCATCACTTACCAGAAACGCCTTTATCGAGTTTAAAACTGAGCTACCTACTCTTGGGGTAACTAATGCTTCATTTTCTACTTCCGGTTCGTCATCTCCCCACTTTTCTAGCCAATCTCCATGCACATCTTCAACGTAAAGATGGACAAAATCAAGTCCATAATTGAGCCAGTTCTGCTGCATTTTTCTGGCTGCTTCTAAAGCTTCAGAAAATTTGTCTACTTTCTCGTTGGTGTTAGTTTCTCTTCGGTTAGGCATAAATTAGGATACCACCGGTTAATTATGTATACTAAAAAAATAACTTGATATCAGAAGCTGGGGATTTTTAATAAAATTTTAAATACTTTCCCCCAGAAAGATATGCACTGTTATACAGTGCCACGTTAACTAATTGATTGAGAAAGTTAGCTGTAGCGGGATTGTAACTTAAGAATAGTCCTCTTTCTATTTCCCACAATAAAAGTGTATTTTTCCAATCTTGATACTTGTAGTGATTAAATTCTTCGGATACGCTGGTTACTTGAATACACAGAGGTTTATTTTGACTACTACTGACGATTAAATCTGTTGCCATTGAAAGGTCGGCAATATAGCGATGCCAAAAACTACTACCTTTACGACTGAGAATATCTTTAGCTATAGATTTAATAATATCATCATCAGCATGATTAAACTCCCCTGCCATCAGTTTTTGTTTCCAAATAAAAAACTTTGGGTCTGCTTCGTTCAACCACTTAGGGAAAAGATAATTATACCAATATCTCTCAGCCGGTGTCATTTGCTCGAACTTTGATTGTTGTTCTTCAGTAGGTAGGGATTTAATCACCAGCCAAACTGTAGAATCTGTAATAACCTCTAGGAGAAAGGCAAGGACAAAAGGTTTAGCAGTCAGCGAACCAGCTTTAATGTCTTTTACCCAACGATTGATTTCATCTAATCTTCTCGCTAAATTGGGGTCTAGCGAGGAGGCTTGCTCGATGAGTGACTGTAGCTTCTCCTTAATCTCTTTTGCTTGCAAACGATGCCCTACTTTCAGTAACTAAAACTTATGTTATAAATTTATACCTAATTTAAGTCAAAAATATTTCTGTTTAAAAAACTATATCAATCTCTTATTTTACCAGATGTTAGCTAATAAGAATCGGCAAGTGTTAATCAGTTTTTATCGGTTACTCTAATACTTATGTCAATGTACTTCCCACAAGTCTGTTGCTTTGCAATTAGTCATTAGGTATTGGTAAAATTCTTTTCTCAGTACCTAGTAGGGTCAAAAATACCCCTATTTAATGTTAGGCTTTGCCACACCATCTTAATTTCCTGACGCAATTAAATCTTCTCAGAGTCGATAGCTTGTGTAAGTAACACCTCCCGTCGGCGTGCAATTTCTTGCTCTGTGTGCTAGTTCTGCGCGGAACCGCTAGCGAATTGTATTAATTGATTATCTCACATTGCGTAACCTTGCAATTTCCGAATATCTTAACGAAAATCTAAACACATTCTAGTAAATCTGCGTACAAAATAATTTCCAGTAACAACGTCAATTACCAAAACAATCATGTCTCAACCCACGATAGAATCAATCCTCCAAGAGAAGCGTCTATTCCATCCATCGGCTGAGTTTTCCCAAAATGCCCATATCAAAAGTCTAGAAGACTATCAGCGCCTCTACGACAAAGCTAAGGCAGATCCGCAAGCATTTTGGGCAGAATTGGCTGAAAATGAGTTGCACTGGTTTGAAAAATGGGATACGGTGCTAGATTGGCAACCACCTTTTGCGAAGTGGTTCGTCGGTGGTAAGATTAATATTTCTTACAACTGTCTTGACAGACACCTCACCACTTGGCGCAAAAATAAAGCGGCACTGATTTGGGAAGGAGAACCAGGAGACTCGCGCACCCTCACTTACGCTCAACTACATCGAGAAGTTTGCCAGTTTGCAAATGTTCTCAAGCAGTTGGGAGTACAAAAAGGCGATCGCGTTGGTATTTACATGCCAATGATACCCGAAGCCGCGATCGCAATGCTAGCTTGTGCAAGAATTGGCGCACCTCACAGCGTCGTTTTTGGCGGTTTCAGTGCCGAAGCTTTACGCGATCGCCTAATTGATGCCCAAGCAAAATTGGTTATCACTGCTGATGGTGGTTTCAGAAAAGATGCGATCGTTCCTCTCAAAGAACAAGTTGACAAAGCTTTAGCTGATGGTGCTGTCCCCAGTGTGCAAAACGTCCTCGTTGTCAAGCGTACTGGGCAAGATATTTATATGCAGTTAGGGGGACGCGACCACTGGTGGCACGACTTGCAAAAAGATGCATCCGCCGATTGTCCCGCCGAACCGATGGACAGCGAAGAGATGCTGTTTATCCTTTACACTTCTGGCAGCACTGGCAAACCGAAAGGCGTTGTCCATACAACTGGTGGTTATAACTTATACAGCCACATCACCACAAAATGGATTTTCGACTTGCAAGATACAGATGTATATTGGTGTACGGCTGACGTAGGTTGGATTACGGGACACAGCTACATTGTCTACGGTCCCCTTTCCAACGGTGCAACCAGCGTCATGTATGAAGGAGCGCCGCGTGCTTCAAATCCTGGCTGTTTCTGGGATGTAATTGAAAAATACGGGGTCAATATTTTTTATACTGCACCGACGGCAATTCGTGCTTTTATCAAAATGGGCGAACAACATCCCAAAGCGCGAAATCTGTCTTCGCTGCGCTTGCTGGGAACTGTTGGCGAACCGATTAACCCGGAAGCTTGGATGTGGTATCATAAGATAATAGGCGGGGAACGCTGCCCAATCGTCGATACCTGGTGGCAAACGGAAACAGGCGGTATTATGATTACGCCGTTGCCAGGAGCAATTCCCACTAAACCCGGTTCCGCAACTTGTCCTTTCCCTGGAATTATTGCGGATGTTGTAGATTTAGAAGGCAATTCTGTACCGAATAACGAAGGCGGTTATTTAGCGGTACGTTATCCTTGGCCCGGTATGATGCGGACTGTATACGGCGATCCAGAACGCTTCCGCCGCACTTATTGGGAACACATCCCCCCGAAAGATGGAAATTATATCTACTTTGCTGGCGATGGAGCGCGGCAGGATGAAGATGGGTATTTCTGGGTAATGGGACGAGTAGATGATGTGCTGAATGTGTCAGGGCATCGTTTGGGGACGATGGAGGTTGAATCGGCGTTGGTGTCTCATCCGGCGGTTGCTGAGGCTGCGGTGGTGGGTAAACCGGATGAATTGAAGGGTGAGGAAGTTGTCGCTTTTGTTACTTTGGAAGGCAGTTTTCAGCCGAGTGAGGAATTGAGTAAGGAGTTGAAGAAGCACGTTGTGAAAGAAATTGGCGCGATCGCTCGTCCGGGAGAAATTCGCTTTACTGATGCTTTGCCGAAGACGCGATCGGGTAAGATTATGCGGCGGTTGCTGCGAAATCTGGCTGCGGGTGAGGAGGTATCGGGGGATACTTCGACTTTAGAGGATCGCAGTGTGTTGGATAAGCTGCGGGGAGAAGCTTAAGAAAATCTCACGCAAAGGCGCAAAGACGCAAAGAATTAAAAGGGCGTCTTTGCGTCTTGGTGTGAAAATGCACATTTCTATTCTCAAGGAAGAGGGCTTTCAAGTAAGTTAAGTTATCAAGCATTGACAGTTAAAGAGTGGAAGCCTAACCAAGAGAGATTAAGAACTACCAAACAGCAAACGAGAGAATTCCTTTTGTAGAATGGCTTAATTCTCTGCGGGATAGAAGAGCTAGAGCTAAAATTAGAAATAGGCTTAGAGGATGTTTGAAAAGTCGGCAATTGAGTAAAAAAAGCTCTCAGGGCATAA
>CAXTNZ010000238.1:0-10972 GCA_964245695.1 uncultured bacterium
ATTTAAATCTGTCTACCCTGCTTTTAGCCAGTTTTGCCATACCATACATCGTCAACCCAAGGAAATGTTAGAGGTGTTGTGGAATTTGTGGCTACCTTTGGGGATGCAACTAGCATCACGCCGTCAACAGTTAGGGCGTCCCTTGATACAAGGAATTTTAGGGGGACAAGGAACCGGTAAAACTACAATGTCGGCGGTTCTCACCTTAATTCTCAAAGAGTTGGGATACTGCACCCTGAGTTTATCTTTAGATGACTTATACAAAACTTATAGTGATCGCCTGACTTTAACACAGCAAGATCCCCGCTTGATTTGGCGCGGTCCACCGGGAACCCACGATATAGAAATAGGCTTAACTGTACTAGATCAGATCCGCCAGTTACAAAGTCCAGTTGCAGTTCCCCGCTTTGATAAATCTGCTTACAACGGCGCGGGGAACAGAACCACTCCAGAAATCGTAGCAGGTATAGATATTGTACTATTTGAAGGTTGGTTTGTTGGCGTGCGACCAATCAATCCAGCTACATTTGACACCGCACCGCCGCCAATTGTTACCGAAGAGGATAAAGCATTTGCGCGTGATATGAATCGCCAACTAAGCGATTATCTACCACTTTGGCAGCGATTAGACAGCTTAATAGTGTTGTATCCAAATGATTATCGTTGCTCCTTAGAGTGGCGCAAACAGGCGGAAAGGCAGATGATTGCTGCTGGTAAATCGGGGATGAGCGAAAAAGAAATAGAGCAATTTGTCTATTATTTTTGGCGTTCTCTCCACCCTGAATTATTCATCAAACCGTTGGTCAAATCGACCACATCCGTTGATTTAGTAATTGAAATTAATCCCGACCATACTTTTGGTGCAGTTTATCAACCAAGCCGGGAGTGAAAAGCGAGGAGTTAGGAGTTAAAACTCATAACTCATAACTCATAACTCTCTTTTATTGCCCAGATTGAAGTTTTCCAACTAACTCATAAAAAGGTTGCCAATTATCTTCCTGAGCAATTGCTTCCCAAACCGATTCAATAACCGGTCTGAACAACGCCGTTTTGGGATTATAACGAGCTAGGCGCTGAGCAATTTTTTCTATCTCGTCAGGGGTCAAATTAGTCAAAATTCGATGATATATCCCAGACCAATTTAAAAATAACTCTGTTCCGCCTAAGGCTTGTCCAATCTCTGAGTCGCCGAGGATATCACTAGCATTGTCTCGCCACTTGCTGTCAAAGCTGCTAGCCATTTCCGCAAAAAAGTGGTGATAACTAACTGGATAAGTCTTTAAGAAATCAATCGTTGCCTTTAAAAGTTCTTCTCCTTCTGATTCTGGTAACTCCTCAAAACCCAGTTTTTTCAACATCAAAGAGCGATATTCAGCATGATAATGCTTGTCAAAGTTAGCCAATCCAGCTTCCATATCAGCTTTCTCAAAAACAGCCTTTAATGGTTCCTGGAGCATCTCTAAATTCAACTTGCAAATTAACGGTTGATTGCTGTAACAGTAGCGCCCGGAATAATCGAAATACGCAGCAATGAAATACGGGTCATAATTAGGAATAAACGCATAGGGACCATAGTCAAAACTCTCACCCGTAATCGACATATTGTCAGTATTTAGTACCGCATGACAAAAGCCAGCCGCCATCCACTGCGCTACTAATTCTGCTATTCGTTGGACTAATTCTGCGTAAAACAAAGCATATTTATCTTGTTCACCAATTAAGTGTGGATAATACTGCTCAATTACGTGGTCTAACAACCTTTTGGTTAAATCTGGACGCTTAAAATAGTGCAGACGCTCAAAAGTGCCAAACCGAATATGGGATTTGCTCATCCTCACCATAACCGATGAGCGGGTAGGGGAAGGTTCATCGCCCCGCCATAGAGATAAACCTGTTTCCACCAAGCTCAGACAGCGCGATGTCCGCACGCCCATATAATGCAGCGCTTCCGCTGCCAAAACTTCCCGCATCCCGCCCTTAAGTGTGAGCATACCATCGCCACCACGGGAGTAGGGTGTCCTACCAGAACCTTTCGTGCCAAAGTCGTATAGTTCGCCATCGGTGCCGCGCACTTGCCCGTAGAGAAAGCCTCTACCGTCACCCAAGCCAGAGTTATATTCACCAAATTGATAGCCGTGGTAACGCAGCGCCAACAACGGTTTGCGCCCCGCAAAGAAGCCAAACGCGACGATAAAGTCTTCGTCTGATACTGCTTGGGGATCTAGTCCCAAACGGGGAAGCAGTGCGTCGTTGCGCCAACGCAGGATGTGTTGGGGAAATTCTGCTGCTGTAACTTCGTCGTAGTAGTCATCGCCCAGAGATTCTAAGGCACCTTCGTAGTTGAGAGCAACAAAGGGATTGCTAAAAGCGTTGTTTGGAGTTTCAGCCAGAGTCATTACGAGCCAAGCTTAATATGTTCTTCCCTCAATACTACCTCTGGCAGTAAACTCAGGGTTGAGTCAGCTCTGATTGAACAAGGCTCGCTAAAATTTGTCTATGGCAGCGCCACCTTTAAAATCTGGAGCGGAGGATGGATAAACTTTGGCAAATAAGAAACAAGTTGACTCAGTTAGCAATTTTAGATGCAACATTTCAGGTTTTTGGCGCAGAATCACACCAATATCAACTCAACTCTTGCTTGGAGGAAGCAGAAATTCAAGCGTTTGAATCTAAATACAACATTAGGCTTCCCTGTGAATATCGAAGCTTTTTGTTAGAAGTTGGTAATGGTGGTGTTGGTCCGGGGTATGGTTTATACAGACTGCCGGGAATTGAATATGAAACTGAAGTCACAGCAACACCACGCCAAGAAAATGCAGCTTCTTTGTGCGAACCATTTCCCCTAAAAGAGGCGTGGAATGATTTGGATTTGATTATTAAGAACCAAGCTGATTCTGCCAGCAACCCCTACTTTGATAATAAATTTGTTCAGGGGGCTATCACTATTGCACATTATGGTTGTGGCATTTACGCTATGTTAGTAGTTACCGGAGAGCAGCACGGAAACATTTGGATAGACGACCGTACCAATGATGGTGGTATATATCCCGCTTCTCAGAGTTTTTGTTATTATTTTCATGCAGATGACCCGGATGACTTTCAGTCAGGTGAAGACGAAAAGCAGCCTTTGAGTTTTTATGATTGGTATGATGATTGGCTAAACCAAAGTCTGCTTCAAGTTCTTTAGTCTGAGGATAAATTAGGTAAAGGGGTGCATTTTTCTTTTTATAAAAACTCCTGATACCTTTTACTTTCTACTTATTAATGTTTCCAATCACGATTAACTACTGATGCCCTTTACGGTTGCCAGTTAGGATTTGTGAGACTCGTGAGAATATGGTCTTGCCATTGTCCATTAATCAACAAATAGTCTCTGGCATACCCTTCTACAATAAATCCTAGCCTTTTTAGCAGATTGCCGCTACGCTGATTGTGAGGCAGATAATTTGCCATTATACGGTGTAAATTTAATTCTTGAAATACATACTCAATTGCTGCATTTAGTGCTTCTGTCATATAACCTTTACCTTGTTCAGCTTCCGCAAGGCTATATCCTACAGAGCAGAACTGAGCAGAGCCTTGTATAATATTCCGAAAATTGATACTACCAATAATTATTGTTGGCTCAGATTGGCGAAAAATAAATAATTTTAATGATAGTTCATTGATAAATTCTTGCAAATCTATCTCTACTTGATATTGCCAATACTCAGGTGTGAAAAAATTATCAGCCCAAAGAGGGTAAAATGGAGTTAGATAAGTTTTGTTATCAGTAAAATATTTGAGTATTTCGGGTATATCCTCTTGGGTTGCTATTCGTAATAATAGGCGATCGCTTATAATTAGTGGCAGTTCCAATTTCATAAAATACATGGTTCGCGTGCAGGTTTGGCTGTGATAATAAGAGCGCTCGCTACACATCTTAACTATCCAATAAATCTATAACCGAACTTAATATAAAATGCCAGCTTCGATAATCAGCTAGCACCATGACCATTGTCCAATTTTAATTAGTACTTTGGTCACAAATAACTTTGGGAAGTTTGATAGATGCAATTTTCGCTCGGAAATTTCTACGATAGGGTGTGTGGATTATAAAATCAATATCACGGAATTACACGAGGGAACATGAAATTAAAATTTTTACCTTTTACTATGATGACCGTGAGTGCGATCGCTATGACATTAGTGGCATGTCAAACTAGCGTCCCACCAACACAAAACGTTACCGACAGTTCTCTCGTTAGCGCAGGAAGACTGCGATCGCTTGTTTGTCTTTCCTGATCGTCAGTGCCATTAGTTATATTTAAAATTTTACCAACCTCAAATCCTTGTCCCTAATCGAACTGAGAGGTCAAATGTATGTTTAAATAATCCGGCTACCGTCCCCCGCTTGCTGATCTAAGCTGGCAGACTCTGATTAGTCGTGCTGAAAAGCTACGTAATTTAGGTTTGGGATACATAATTATAGCAACATTCGTGACTTTGGTCAGATGTAAGTTTTTGGGTGAATACCTATTATGGATATAAAATATCAATCATCTTCCAGAGATGTGCGACTAAATCGCGATTAAAAACTACATATTTAAGAAATCGTAATTTGACACTACCAAACTATCGTTATCCCAAATTCTTACAGCACAAGCTTTCGGTAGCCGTTATTTCTACACAGGACAGGATAAATGAAACTTGATACATCAAACCCTGTAGATTCCCCATTACAGTTAGTTCCAAACAGAGTCAAGAAAAAGTTCAAAACTGGTTGGTTGTCCTGGCTACTCGTCTTGTTAACTTTGGGTGGAGTGAGCTATGTAGTTTATCGTCAGCTTGTCATTGTTCCCCAGCAACAAGCAAGACGCAGTATTCCCACTGCTTCCCCAGAAAGGCAGACCCTACCGATAACGATTTCAGCCAATGGAACAGTTAAACCCGAACGGTCAATCAACGTTAGCCCCCAAGAATCAGGCATCCTCAAAAAACTGCTGGTGAAGGAAGGAGACACTGTGAAGCAGGGGCAGATTCTAGCGGAGATGGATGACTCAGATCTTCAAGGGCAACTCACCCAAGCACGAGGACAACTAGCACAAGCGCAAGCAAATCTGCAAAAGGCACAAGTAGGCAATCGCCCTCAAGATATTGCTTCTTCACAGGCACAATTGGAAGAAGCTCAGGCAAATCTCCAAAAAGCACAAGTAGGCAATCGCCCTCAAGAAATTGGTCAAGCACAGGCACTCCTTAAAAGCGCTCAAGCAAACTTAAGTAAAGCCGAAGATGATTTCCGTCGCAATCAGCAACTTTACAATTCTGGAGCTATTTCTCTTCAAACTGTAAACCAAAAACGCGCAGATCGAGACAGCGCCCAGGCACAGGTAGCGCAAGCACAGCAATCGCTGGCGTTACAACAAGCCGGGTCACGCTCAGAAGATATCGCCCAAGCACAAGCTGTAGTTAGGCAGAGACAGCAGGCTCTGGCACTGCTCAAAGCCGGAAGCCGCAAAGAAGATATTGACGCAGCACGCGCTCAGGTAACTGCTGCTCGCGGTTCGCTGCAAACTATCGAAACAAAAATTAATCAAACCATACTGAAAGCACCTTTTGATGGTGTTGTGACTCAAAAGTTCTCTGATCCGGGAGCTTTTGTAACTCCCACGACTTCAGGTAGTGCTGTATCTAGTGCAACTTCTTCTTCTATCTTGTCCTTAGCTTCTACGAATCAGATTGAGGCAAATATAGCTGAGGTAAATATTTCCAAAATAAAGCTTGGTCAAAAAGTCATTATCAGAGCAGATGCTTATCCAGGTCAAACTTTTGAGGGTCGAGTCAGTCAAATTTCTGCCCAAGCAACCGTAGAGCAGAATGTGACTAGTTTTCGGGTAAAAGTAGCAATTGTCTCAGACACGAAAAAGCTGTTGCGGTCGGGGATGAATGTGACAGCAGATTTCCAAGTTGGTCAGTTAAACAATGCTCTTGTGGTTCCGACTGCGGCAGTTGTGCGTCAAGAAAATGCTACAGGTGTGTTTGTGATCAGACCGGATAGGAAACGACCTGTATTCACTCCCATAGAAACTGGGGCTACGGTAAATAACTTTACTGAAGTTCGCTCTGGATTGAAAGGAAGCGAGAAAGTCTCGCTCAGCTTCCCACCAGGGACGCGACCGCAATCAAGACCGCGAGGAGGACTTTTACCAGGTATGCCTGGAGGTGGTTCAGGTGGCGGTCGTTCTTCTGGAGGTGGTTCAGGTGGTGGTGGTTCTTCCCGTGGCGGCGGTTAATCTTAACCATTGTTATATAGAAAACAAGATGCTTAAGGATTTTTTCTATAGTAAAAACACGCGTGCAGTATCCTGGCAAGAAATTATATCAATGGCGGCAGAGGCGCTGTGGAGTAATAAGTTACGCACAGGACTAACAATGCTCGGTGTAATTATTGGCATTGCCTCTGTTATTGGCATTACCTCTGTCGGTCAGGGTGTACAAAAAGGGGTTGAGCAACAGATACAAGCCTTGGGTACGGATGTTTTGCAAGTTTTGGCTGGTGCTGCCAGAACCGGGAATGTTAGTCAAGGACAAGGCTCTAGTAGCGCCTTGACATGGGAGGATGCAAAGGCGATCGCCTCTCAAGCGCCATCTGCTCAAGTTGTCTCTGCTTTCCTACAAAAAACGGCACAAGTTGTTTATGGAGGACAAAACACATTAACAACAATTTATGGTACAGACTTGAATTACCCAGAAGCGAGAAATACCAAACCCCAACAAGGCAGATATTTTAACCAGCAAGAACTAGACAGTGCAACACAAGTTGCTATTTTGGGTCCCACAGTCCAGAACACACTTTTTGGAAATAATGCCAATCCCATAGGTCAAAAAATCCGGATTCAGGGAGAGACTTATGATGTGATTGGACTCATGGAACCTAAGGGTTCCCAAGGACCAAGAGACTTAGATGACCAAGTTTACATTCCTCTTACCGCTATGTCAGGGAGACTAGTTGGTAACAATGCCTTGACAGGCGTTTCCGTGAATGGGATTTTGATTAAAGGCGGCAATCAGCAGCAGCTAGAAGCTGCTCAGTTTCAAGTGACTAATATTTTGCGCCTGCGTCACAACATCTATCCGCCAGAGGTTGATGATTTCCGGATTACCAACCAAGCCGATATTGTCAGCACCTTCACTAATGTAGTCGGTTTATTTACTGTCATGGTGGTAGCGATCGCCGGAATTTCCTTACTAGTTGGGGGAATTGGCATTGCTAATATTATGCTAGTTTCGGTTGTCGAGCGGACGCGGGAAATTGGCATTCGCAAAGCAGTAGGAGCCACAAGTTCAGCTATCCTCAATCAATTTTTAGCAGAATCTATCATGATTTCGGCTTTGGGAGGAAGCATTGGTATGGGAACTGGCATTTTTATCGCCTTTGCAGCTTCTACTCTCTTCAAATTTCCGTTTGTTGTTTCTCCCTGGTCTGTAATCGCTGGTTTTGGACTTTCATTTGTAGTTGGGTTAATAGCTGGGGTGATTCCAGCAAGAAACGCAGCTAAATTAGATCCGATTGCGGCTTTACGTAGTGATTAATAAATTCCAAATTAAAATGTCTTTTTGTAGTCAGGGCTTCAGCCCTGGAAACTATTATTATGAGCGCTGTTAGCGTTCGCGTAGCGTCTCGTCCCTTGCGCGTCTTTGACAGGAGAAGAGAAGCTTTCCCGTAGGGTAGCGCTGACTACGAACTAACAACCAATAATTCAAAATAAATATGATTTGGATAGAATCAATTACTAAAACTTACCGCTTGGGAGAGGTTAATGTCCCTGTACTCAAGGGAATTAATCTCTCAATTGAACAAGGGGAATACGTCGCTATTATGGGTGCGTCAGGTTCGGGAAAATCTACTTTGATGAATATTATCGGCTGTCTTGACCGTCCAACGACCGGAGACTATATCCTCGAAGGCAGAAACCTGACGACTTTTGACGACGATGAATTGGCGTATATCCGCAATCAACGGATAGGTTTTGTGTTTCAACAATTTAATTTATTATCTCGTGCAACAGCGCTAGATAACGTGATGCTGCCGATGGTATACGCCAACGTGCCGAAGCAAAAACGTCATCAAAGGGCAACAGAAGCGTTGACAAGAGTGGGGCTAAAGGAACGCCTATTTAACCGTCCTAGTCAGCTTTCTGGAGGACAACAACAACGAGTGGCGATCGCTCGTGCTTTGGTAAATCGCCCTGCTTTGGTTTTAGCAGATGAGCCAACAGGCGCTTTAGACACCCAAACTTCCTACGAGGTAATGAGTTTGCTTGCAGAACTTAACGAGCAAGGAATCACGATTGTCATTGTCACTCACGAACCAGATATCGCTGCTCAAACAAAACGGATGATTCGAGTTCAGGATGGTTTAGTTGTATCTCAGTAATCGTCTACTTGGATAGAACGCGATCGCACACTTCTTTCTCATCGTCAAAGTGAAATGGTATTAGGTGTGCGATCGCGAGATGTGCAAAATCTCGCCCCCCGTGGAAAAGCCCGCGCGGGTATAGATCCTTCCTTCTGCCTCGTGTGCCGCCATCAAGAAGGCAACAGTAACGCCAACCTCAAAAGCTTCGCGCACTAGCCGAGTCGTAAGTGCTCCGGCTACGCCTCGGCGGCGGAAGGGCGCACATACCCCGATGCCGGCAATTTCCGTCATTCCGTCGTGGGGCACAGAGCAGATACCAGCCCCTACTGGCTCGCCGGTCGCTACAACACGCGCGAGGACAGCAATCTGTCCGGCAAGAAGGCTGGTTCTCAGCCGGGGGACAACATCGGGGCTTGGCGCAGGTTCGCCATAAGCCTCGTTCTGTACCATGACGGTGGCGAGCAACTCAGCGTCAGAAATCGGCAAGACTAGCTCGATGCCTTCAGGCTGGGGAAGAGGTTGCTCTGCACCGGGCACGCAGAGCATCAGTGGCAGGCGTCCTTCAATGAGGAAATCAGCGGCTAACAGCGCCCCCTCAACGGCAGGTGCAAGCCGCGCGACGTATTCTAAGCGTGGTATTCGCCCGCGTCGTTCATAAGCGGCGATTAGGGAGGCGATGTCGGTGGGTGACGGTATGGCGTCGTCATCGGGAATGGCGTAGTTGAGGAATGGGTTGTCATTATGGCGGGTAAAAGTTGCCAGGAACGGACCGATCCGCTCTGTGTCACGCTGGTGGCTCGCCGCGAAGCGCAGGTACGATTGAATGCGAGAGTCCATATGTTTACATTTACATCAAATAAAATCACAATTGCAGGCAATTGCTAAATTTGGTAGCAGTCAGCTTTGCTGTACTGTAATATTTTCTGGCTACGCCGACAAATAAGCCTTATGGACACAAGTGGGATATGGTCGTGAATTTTAGATGTTTCCTTCAATCCAAAATCCGCTCATTCCAAATCTAAAATTGGCATCGTCAATCTGCCACGCAACCAAAATCTTGGTAAGCTGTTGTCTAATATCTACGGCGGAAAAATTCAAAGGCGATGGGTGACAAAGTTCAGTAATTTATATCATGTCCGGCAAATTACCCGTAATATAAACACCTCACCCCTAACCCCTCTCCTTGCTAAGGAGAGGGGAAATAAAGCGCAGCTTTATTGGGGTGAGGTTTTATCAGAATAATAGTTAATTGAGCGGACATGATATTGCTCAAACGCCATACAATAGGAGATTCCGCAAAAATCAGGCTCTTGATACCAGTTTACAAGAAGGACAGTGATGTCGGTGAAAATACGCTACGATTGGCACTCTTCAGAAATTCGGGCGATATATAATATGCCATTGCTAGAGCTTATTTATCAAGCTGCTAGCGTGCATCGCCAATATCATGACCCCACAAAAATCCAAGTTTGTCAGCTAATTTCTATTAAAACAGGAGGTTGTCCTGAAGATTGTAGCTACTGCGCTCAATCTTCTCGCTATAAAACACAGGTGAAGCCGCAAGCACTTTTAGAAAAGGAAACAGTACTTAGCATCGCCGAAAAAGCAAAAGCCAGCGGTATTAGTCGCGTTTGTATGGGTGCTGCGTGGCGCGAAGTTCGCGACAACTCGCAATTTGATGAAGTTTTGGAAATGGTCAAAGATGTCACAGCATTAGGTTTAGAAGTATGCTGTACTCTGGGGATGCTGACTGAAGCTCAGGCGAAGCGGTTGGAAGAAGCTGGACTGTACGCCTATAACCATAACTTGGATACGTCAGCAGAATATTACAACACGATCATTACGACTAGGACTTATAGCGATCGCCTAAATACGATTGAGAATGTCCGCTCCACAAATGTGACTGTATGTTCCGGCGGTATACTTGGCTTAGGCGAAAGCGTTGATGACCGCGTATCAATGTTACACACTCTGGCAACACTACAGCCACATCCAGAGTCAGTGCCGATTAACATTCTCTCACAAGTCGCAGGCACACCATTAGAAAATCAACCCACCGTCCCGATTTGGGATGTAGTGCGGATGATTGCTACATCTCGTATTTTAATGCCAGCTGCGGACGTGCGTCTGAGTGCAGGTAGAGCGAGACTTTCCCAGGTTGAGCAAGCTTTTTGCTTCATGGCAGGGGCAAATTCTATCTTTTCCAGCGAAAACGGGCATATGTTGACCGTTACCACTCCTTGCCCAGGATACAACGCTGACCAGGAAATGCTCAATTTGCTCGGTCTGGAGATGCGTCCTTCCAAAAATCAACAGAAGGTTGCAAATCAAACCCTCGTTGGTTAAATCTCACGCCAAGACGCGAAGACGCTAAGAAAACCTCTGCGTCTTTGCGCCTCTGCGTGAAATAATCATCCGTCTAATGATTAAATGATTTTGGTGGCACGCAGACCGAATAGCAGACCAACAGACAAACCAAAGAACAAAGCCAAGAAGGCAATATAAGATATCAAGGCAAACATTTACGTTTCTCCACAAGACTTCACTAAATCTATTGAATCATTAGTCAAGAGT
>CAXTNZ010000239.1:0-10907 GCA_964245695.1 uncultured bacterium
AATTCCCATAAAACCTCACCCCAATAAAGCTGTGCTTTATTTCCCCTCTCCTTATTAAGGAGAGGGGTTAGGGGTGAGGTTTTATTTTAATAATAGATGATTGCCTGGACATATCATTTACCCTCAGAAAGTAGTTTTTAATCACTTTAATTTATTAACTTGAATAAAAATAATATTTGATTTGCTCAAGAAACTTATTTAAAGTGAACATAAAGCACTTGATTGATAGCTTTTATAAAAGCAAAGCCATCACTGCAAATCATGATAGGGAGCAACTAATGAATAAACCAATTTCAAAAAAATTAACTAACTGGATTGTAAGTGCAGTATTTCTAGTACTTGTAGCCGGATTTTCTCTGCTTGACCAGCCCAGCGCTAAAGCTCAATTACAAACACCGTCTCTACCCACCGAATCCACATCTGCTCCAGTAATATCTCCACAAGCATCGCCCACATCTGTAACAGCAAACGTTAGACGTTTATTAGAAACCAAAGAATGTGTCGGCTGTAACCTGACTGGGGCACATCTAAAGGACGCAAACCTGCAAGCGGCAAACTTGGAGGGTGCTAACTTGCAAAATGCCGACTTAGAGAGGGCGAATTTACAGCAAACAAATTTGCTTGGGGCAAACTTGCAGGGAGCTGATCTGGGCAAGGCAAACATAGCGGGAGCAAATTTGGAGAGAGCAAATTTATTTGATGCAGACTTAGAGAAGGCAAATTTGCAAGCAGCAAACCTGCAAGCGGCAAACTTACAGGGGGCAGACTTGGAGAAGACAAATCTAACAGATGCGAACATAGAGAGAGCAAACCTACAGGGGACTGATTTGGAAGACGCAATCAGACCTCAAGGATTCACCATTCAGTAATTAAAAGTGCGTAGCGATCGCGCGAAATAAAGGCGATCGCACTCTATACGTTTTTCTTCCCCACGCTTTAAAGCGCGGGGTTTTCGGCTTTTACTTTATAAAATTCTGTTAATGCAAAGACTTCTTATCAGGGTAAGGAGCGATCGCACTCTACGCGAAAAAATTCACAGGCGATCGCCTGACACCCAAAGCAACAACAAGCGATCGCTAACCCTGGCATTTTCAAATCGATAGCTAATTTGTATAGAATAGGTAGGATAAATTTGGCTCAGGTTTTTTATGAATTCACGTCGCATCCTGAAAGCTGGTGAATCTTATACTTTCAGCCGATATTTTGAATTGTCTTTCACAATTGATGATATATTAGCGGAATTAAATTGCACTATTGAAAGGAAAAATTTAACACTACCTGAATCTTCAGAAATTTTAGACCTGCGATTTTTACAGCAGCAGCTTCAGCGTAATTTATCTCATATCGATTTAGTTAATGAAACTGCCAGACGTGAAGCATTAATTGGTCCGATTTTGTTTGAGGTATGCGATTTAACTAACCAGCGACTCAATATAGAATATTCTATTGCTGTCAACGACTATCTCAAAGGAACTCTCGATTACTATATTGCCGCACCTCAAAATTTATTGGTCATCGAAGCAAAACAATCAGATTTAGTTAGGGGATTTACTCAACTCGCTATTGAATTAATAGCACTTGATGAATGGACTAAATCTACATCTGAGCTTTTATATGGGGCAGTTACAACTGGCGAAGACTGGCGTTTTGGAGTTTACAATCGAGCCTTACGTAAGGTGACTCAAGACCAGAAACGCTATCAAGTTCCAGAAGAATTATTGATGCTTGTTAAAATTATTATAGGTATTATTTCTGGTTAATAAAATGTTCTACATCAATGAGAAAAATTAAGCGAACTGACAACTCAGCGCTTGCTGCATAACGCATAATGGCAGCAAGAGTTTATGCGGCAGATTGGGGTGTTGGTGAATTCGTGGGGTGCGTCGCGACGCACCCTATAAGAGCGGCGATCGCACTAATGAACTAATGAACCCACACTGGGGTTTTCATGGGTGTCCAATCAAACAATGTTGCCGCATCATCTTCTGCTAAACGAAAAAAAAATTAATTTTTAATTAATGCTACTGACTCACTGATGCTCTCTTAAAATTGAAGTCAAGCGCTTGTGATGTATTAACCACTGTTGGCAAGCTTCTTTCGTAAGTTGTATCTCTTTGTCGGTCAAAAGCTCATCTGGTTTTTCAGATGCTAAAATAAGCGCGACTCTTGCAGCTTTTTGGTAATCCACGCCACACTTGACTAGCTCTGTGTGAAATAATTCCTCTTTCTTTTCAACTGATATAAAAAATTTTCGTTGCATCGGCTCTTCAAAACAAAGGATACCTAAGAATAAATTCTGCTTTTTCTCTAAGGCTTGACACCTGTCATAATAAACATAAGCGTTTCAGCATTGAGTATAGGCTTGTCGTAGCTTCGCTCTCTATTATTGACGAACTCATACAAGCCTTTGTTCTTCATTACAGTAAAAAACCTCGGTGGGATGAACCGAGGTTTGTAGGAGAAGTCCAAATGTCGAGGAAATATATTTATTTATTATTTTATGTAAATAAATATAACAAAATAGTTACAATTAGTCCAGAAAACTTGACACAGAATAGTAAATAGCAATAATAAGGGCTACTTATAAAAGTTGACTTAGGTCGTCAGACATGGTAAGCGTAGCCAGATTTAATCATGCGATCGCCCGCAAACAAGCAAAAATTTTTAATTTTTAATTTTTAATTTTTAATTCGCGGAAGACAATTGACTCTTAACTGCTAAGATGCCCATCAGTATATGCTACTTGTTGGTATCAAAAAGAAGTTTAGAGTAATGAGGAGGAATACCATGCGATCGCTACTCACCGGAGTTATTATCAGTTTGGGACTGTTATCATTGCCAGCACAAGCGCAACAGGCGGTATCTGATACCCAAATTACGGCGATGGTAGAAGCATTGCGACAGGCTGCACCGAAAACCGGCTCGGCAAACGATGGACTTTATAGCGAATGGCAAGTCAAACCAGAAACCCTCAAAGGTTGGTCAAAAACATGTCTAAAAAAGGAACTCACACCAACTCAGTTTGAAAACAGCCCTACAACTGCACGTCAAGTTGTAAGTTGCATCACGCGTCGGGAGTTAAACAAGCAGTTTGCCGCTACTAAGAACAACGAAACGGCGGCTGTGCGTGGTGTTGCCTGTTGGTGGATGACTGGCAACTATACAGGCTGCGATAGTGGCTTTACAGCTGATTATGTCAAAAAAGTTGTTGGCTTTTATCAGCAGCCGCGTTCAAAACCAGCATCTAGCACGGCTAAACCCGCAGCCAGTCCATCCCCATCATCAACTCCATCGCCATAATCTTTTCCAGATGAAATGCTTTTTATCTGGACAAAGCATTTGTTGGGTAAGGCGATCGCCTACCCAACCTACAATTATTCTTAACGCAACTGTATTGCCCCCAACCCTGCTTGAAACGGGGGTTAGAGGGTATCAAGTTTTATGCGAACAGTATTGGTATTATCGAGTAAGGTAACATTCAGACTCTCAAGCTATCCGGCAGATGAAAAAAGCCACTTTGGTTCACTCTTACCGATGAGTTAGCTTTTCCACAACTTTGGCATTGTCGCCAATCGCCTGCTCAACAATGAAAGGTTTGTTAGCAGAAGTTTCCTTGGAGAATTTCCCGTTCAATTGAACATTAAATCCTGGCACTACATTCATTTTAACTTCTTTGGTGTCATCGACTTTAGACACTAAAGTTACTTTAAGTTCTTTAATAACTTGCTGCTGTTCTTTAACAATTTGGGTTAGTTCTTTTAGCTGTTGAGAATGCAAGTTATCTAATTTTTCATGAAGCAATTCAATATTTTGTCCTGCTCTTAAATTCACTTGGTGGTCAAGTTTGTCATTTTTACGATCAATATCAGACTGGCGGTTTTGACTCATCAAAACGATTGGGGCTGTATAGGCTGAGGCAAACGAAAATACTAAGTTGAGCATCATGAATGGAGACTGATCCCAGTGGGGAACTCCAGGCATCATGTTCAAACCAACCCACCCTGCCAAAACCGCGCTTTGGCTAATGAGAAATCTCCAAGAACCCACTTCAGATGCCATTGAATCGGCAAGGCGCTGTCCAATAGTCTGTTTTTCAGTGGAGGTTTCTTGTAGTGATTGCTGTTTATTTAAAATATGCTGCTTTTGATTAACTTCGGTATCAACATTTAACAATACTTTTTTTTTTGAATTCATGTCGCACCTCTTGCAGATTTAGATTTAATTTAATGGTTATTTGAGTTTGTGTTTAACCTCTTGAAATTAAATGTACGCTGATTAAAAGATGGAAGCAAATATTATTATTTTTCCAAACGATAGATAAAAGTAATGCACGGGCGGAAAGCCACGCTCAAAACCATTCCCAAGCCCTACCGGGACTCAGAAATTTTCTTCGCACGCGTACAATATCGACGATAGGCTAAGGCTTTGACCTACTTATCACCCAAAAATGCTTCTAACTCTGGCACATCTACCCAAGCTTTTGTAGCATTTGACTCATGGGATAAATCCATCAACAACTGGGAATAAACTCCTTCTCGCAGCGATGGTGCGATCGCCTCACCACGATCTATTCCTTCCACCCATTGGTCGATGACGCGAATAAACGCTGAAATCCGCCCATCAGCATAATTTTTGGGAAAAATTAACCGATTTGGTATTTGTATTTCAGTCAGAGGTTTACCTGGTTGCGAACCCTGAACACGAAATCCATGTACGTAATCTTTTTGATTTTCGCTTCCCAAAACTAAAGTACCCTTGTCGCCATACACTTCCACCCAATGGGGACGCGGTGCATGAACCACAGCACTGATGGAAAGTTGGCAAGGTGTCCCATCTGCTAATTCCAACATCAGCATACAAGTGTCATCGCTGTCTACTGGCTTTGATTCGCCGGTAGCTGGATCGACTCGTGTAGGAATGGCGGTACTTAAATGAGCGCTTAATCTGCGTACTGGTCCAAATAACCAGTAAATGTAATCGAAGGCGTGGGAACCTAAAGACCCCAAAGCGCCGCCTCCCTTATCTTGGCGAGAATACCAGTTCCAAGGGCGCGAAGCATCAGCACGAGAAGCACCTAACCAATCAATTCTAATTAGGCGTTTGTCACCTACATAGTCTTGTGATAACAGTTCAGATAACAACTGCCATCCTGGCACAAAGCGAAATTCAAAATCTACGCTAGCAATAACGCCTTTGTTGTTTGCTAACTGATAAAGTTCTTTTGCCTCGGCTGCATTTAAGGTTATGGGTTTTTCTAGTAATAAATGTTTCCCAGCTTGCAGCACTGTTTTTGCCATTTCATAATGCAAAAATGGCGGTGTGGAAATGCTAACTGCTTGCACTTCGCTCAAGGCAACAATGTCTGCAATTGTGTTGCAGGCGTGGGGGATCTGATGGGAATCTGCGATCGCTTTGGCTTTATCTAAGTCTGGGTTATATACGGCAACTACCTTGGTACGAGGATGCGCGCTTATTCCGGGAATGTGGACTTTTTGCCCAAATCCTGTGCCGACAACGGCAACGCCAATCATACCCTGATTAATTTGCAATCCTGAAACCATAGATTTACCTGAAATATCGAATTGTTATTTGCCAACCCAAAGAAACTGGGCTTTTTTGCTAAGTAGATCAGTATAAATAAACGTAACCAAAAACCTAACCCCCAACCTTCTTCCCTACGTCCCTTGCGCGTGCCGTAGGGGAGGGGTAGGGAAGAGGTTTTACGTTTAATTGTGTCCACCTACTTATATCAAAAATCTAATTGTGAACGGGTAGCGATAATACTGCCCCTTATAAGCTTTGATAGAGGCAAAACTTACTACAAATAATTGCAATAACAGCATTAATAGAACTATCGCACTACATGTAATTAGCAAAGTGTGGAAAATTATATCTATATAATTTACTGTGCTATTGCTGGTCATAGCAATGCCAAAGCTGGTAAAAACTATAAGCAAGGATATAATTACGACAATTAAAACATAAAATGTCAGGGAAAGTTGAAAATTTAAAGATTCTTTGCCTTGGAAATCAACCCACGAATATTGTGTTTTTTTGAGACGCCAAATAATCAGTGGTGCTAAAACATTCAATGGTAGATACAAAGGAATACCGATAAGTACCACAAAAACCAATAGTATCCACGCAACCATTGCTGAGAGATGACACAACATCGCCCATATACGGATTTGTTGCTTTGTTTTTCCTCTCATGACTTTTTATCTTTAGGTGCTAGGCAATAATTCTTTACCGTACCATATGTTAAAAAGTCAATCAAAAGCTTAAAATCTGAGAATTTCTCGGTCGTAGTTTTCCGGGAGGGGTTCTATTTCCCAAACTATGCCTTCACCAGGTTCGAGCGCAACTTCCACAAACAGTTGTTCTACGGCAGTTATGGCTGTATCTTCATTGTTGGGGAAGGGCTGTAAATCTTCGGTCAGAAGTCTAAGTTTAAAGCCACCAGGAATGGCTGCTCCCACTGCGGCGTTACGTAATTCAAAGCGCCAAATAATTGCGTCTCCTTCACTTTGTGGTATAATATTAAGGTCGTATGATTGACCAGCGATCGCCAACTGCCGAGAAAGAATTGTCCCTGGTTGTAATTGTTCAACACTGCGCGCCCCAGCGGCACTTAGTTGCAGATTCAAACTTCCCCAGCCGATATTTTCAGCAAGTTGGGAAACGCCGTTTTGCAACCATTCTAAGACTGACCACTGTTCTGGTAATCCTAAGCGACGTTGATATAAGCTTTGTCGCCAACCGCCATGCTGAATTAGCGCACCCCAAAGCCTAAAAGGAATAGCGAGTCGGGGTGTGATCACTTCTGGGTTTGCTAAACGGGAAATTAGGTTTTGTGCTTGCTCTTGTGGTAGGTTTGGTATTTGAGCGATCGCGCTACGGGTGACTTCTTGGGGGCAAAGTTGTTGTGCCACAGCTAAAACGCTGATGTCGCAGATCATGTCAGTGGCATCAAGAGAATAAGTGCGATCGCCTGCATCATAACTTCCCCGATTCTTCAGTTGTTCATGGGTACAGTAGCCCCAAACTCGAACGTAAGCTTCATCCGGTTCAACTTGCACTGCTAAATAATAATCACCTGCAAAACTAGATATATCTACCCATTCTTGCGGTACTCGCAATTCGCTTAAATCCATTGCTTCGCTGGGAACCAAGACAAATCGAGTTTCGTCTAATACAATTGCAGTCCCATTCACCAGTTCCCAAAAACTGGGTAAAGCATTGGTACTAGGCGATACTTTTGCCTGGGAGGCAAAATCCTCTTGCAGCCACGGTAAGATAACCAAAAGGCAAAGTTCATTTAAATAAGCTTGATAGCGAGAAGTCGGATTAGAAAAAGATTGACTGTGAAGATACGCCAGATTTTGAGTGTTGGCTGGTATTTCTAAAATCAAATCTGTTGGGGATGCAAAAGTAAATAACGTGGCGTTAGCAGTCATGGGAATTACTCCGGGAAATCTTTTGGCTTGGCTTGGGGTTTATCAGAAACTAGGAAATGGGGACGCTTGGAAGAGCGATTTTCATGCTTCCTTGTGAACCCCTTACCCCTTTCATTTTTCCCAAATAAGTGCAAGAAGTTTAATGAGGAGATACGCTGTAGTAGGCTTGCAGCCATTCCTCCATCACGGTACTCATATTTTTGAGTATGTCTGATGTTACCGAAATATGCAGATTGTCACTACTCCATTTAGCCAAGTTTCTTAACAAAGTTTCCCTAGCTTTTGTTAGTCGCCGCGAGACAGTATATTGCTGCAAAACCAATTGCTTGGCAATCTGCTGCTGAGTCAGCCCCTGACTGTAGTATAGTTGCAAAATTTGTTGTGCTTCTGGTTCTAGTTGGGCAACTGCGACTGCTAAAACTTTGTTAATCTCAGATTGTTGAGAAATTCTGGTTTGTTCTTCTTGTTGAGTAATGATTTGGTTGAGTACAGAGTCCACCTCCCCTGCGAGATTATCCACCCACTCGCCAGCATCTTGCCCTGGGGGGGTTACATTAATCGAAGTCGAAGGTGGATAAAGATAGATTCGCGCCTGTCTGGCACAATTTAGCAGCCAAGTTTCCAGGATTTGTGGAGTTACTTGCTGACTACTTTGGGAATTATAAGCTTTGGCGATCGCTTCCCAGGTTTGATCATCAGGTCGAGAAAGTTGGCGCGTTGCATTAGCTTGGGTTGGGACGTAAAGCGTTTTGAAACTATTCCAAGCCAGGAGGTAAGCAGTAATAGTATCTGGGGATAAGCCAGCATATTCCAAAGACTCTACCAAACGCTTTTGACTAATTTTCCGCAACATACCCCACTCGGTACAGATATCAATTTCGCGACGTTGACGCAAAGTTTCGCGGATGACGCTACCGAAGATGACGCTGGCGTAGTTTTTCAGGATAAAGCCTTGGTTTGGATTAAAACCTTTGAGGACTTTATCAACTTGGGCGATCGCTATTTGAAAACAGTCTGGTAGCCTGTATTGGGTACTGGTAAAACTAGCAGATGTTTTTTGGGATGTCCAATAGCAGGCTTCTTGTAAGTAAGCAATCAGATGTTCTTTGGCAATCTCTACCTGATTTTTCCGCAGATGATTATACCAGTAAAGTACCCAAAAATTTTCCGAAGTTTCTTGTGGTGTTTTGTTTAGAGAACTTTGCATACTGCGACGTAATTTGCTATCCGTCGCCCAATTGTGAAAGCGATCGGCATTGAATTGCACAAAAGTTGAAAATATGGGAATGATGCTTTGTCGTGGGTGCATAAAACACAAAAACTCGACCTAAACAAGGAGTGACAGGTTAAAACACGCCTGCACAAACTTTACTACAACGCACAAGAATCATGTTTCGGCTTTAAATTAATTATTTAGCAATTCGATGGCAAAGTAGCGTTTTTTACTGCAAATGCCGTTTTTGCTCAAGTACTTTAACCACAAAATTTAAGTATCTAAATTTAGCTGTCTTTGCCATCTTTGTACTTAGATTGTCATTTCTCTGAGTCAAAATAGTAAATATTAGGATCTGAATCCACCTAGTTAAAAATGTCTCCACTCGGTGTTGCTACCAGTCGCACAAATCAAACCAAACAAACAGATGCAGCCAAGCTGTGGCTAATGCTTGTGGGAGTCAATAAATATCTGGATGAACAACTCCCATCTCTAAATTACTCAGCTTTCGATTGTCAAGGTTTAGCAGAAGCCTTGACTAGTGCAACGGCGCAGTTTCCCCAAAAAGAGGTGAAAATTCACCACGATTTTGCCCCGCAACCACCTTCTTTAGTGAATGTGCGTGCCAGTCTTCAACAAATTACCGCTGCTGCTAAACCACAGGACATGGTTTTATTTTATTTTTCTGGGCACGGGATGCTAGAGCCAAATTCTCATCAAGCATTTTTGTGTTTGGCAGATACGCAAAAATCCAACTTAGAAAATACAGGTTTAGGGTTACAAGAACTGTTGCAATTGTTGGGCAATTGTTCAGCCCAGAATCAGTTAGTTTGGCTGGATGCATGTCATAGCGGTGGTATGACACTGCGGGGAACAACAAGAGAACCTTTGCTGAATCCGACAACGCAATTAGTGGAGGTATTGCAGCGACGTGCTGCGAAAAGTAAAGGTTTTTATGCTTTGCTTTCTTGCGATACTGACCAGCAATCTTGGGAATTTCCGGAACTGAAACATGGAGTTTTTACTTATTATTTAATGCGCGGGTTGCACGGTGAGGCAGCAGATTCAAAGGGCATAATTTCCGCTGATGGACTTTATCGATATGTTTATCACCAAACGTTGCAATATATTGATAAAACAAATCAACAATTGCGACTAATTAATCAGCAGAGAAGAGGCAAAGGGGAAACTCATATTAAACGCGAATATCCCTTACAAACTCCTAAACGAATTGTGGAAGGAGTTGGCGAACTTATTTTAGGATCTAGACAAGAAAAAGCTGCTGATGATTTGCATCGCCGGTTGGGAATAGTAGTAGAGGGAGTATCAGGTAGCACGACAACTTTAAATATTAGCAAGTTTCTCGGTAGTGTTGGCGGTTTTGAATTAGAATATTTGCAAGCAACAAAAGCTGTGGCTAATGATGTGCGAGAAGCGATAATTTCACGTCATTTAAATTTTCCGGAATCAGGAACTATTTTACTTTATCTGCGGGGAGGAATCGAAGAAACTGAAGCTTGGGATAATTTGGTACTGGGAGAAGATATCCGCATCAAGCGCTCGTGGTTAAAACAACAACTACGCCAATCTAGTGCTAAACAAATCATTATCCTAGATTGTCCTGTAGGGGCGGCATCTCTACAAGATTGGGTAGAAGATTTGCAAATTGACTCTCAGCAGGGACAGTGTATAATTGCTTGCGCCTCACCCGTATCGGAAACTGAAAAATTCGCCCAAACTTTGCTTGATATTTTAACAGTGGCGGCGGAAGCAGATGGTTTATCAGCTGCTGGGGCGATCGCTCAATTGCAACTACAATTAGCAGGTAGCGGTATCCCTCTTCATGTCTGGCTTTCAGGTACACAGGGTATCATAGAAATCCTCCCCGCAAAAACTGACTTGCAAGGGCGAGAACAAAAGGCAGGCTTAGATTTACGTATCTGTCCTTACATGGGATTAAGTGCTTTCTCTGAGGAAGATAGCCAATACTTCTATGGTCGTGAAGGCTTAACTCAGCAGTTAATTCACTCGTTGCGCGATCGCTCATTTCTTGCCGTCGTCGGTGCTTCTGGTAGCGGTAAATCTTCTGTTGTGCAAGCTGGGATTATACCACAACTGCGGCTAGGCAAACAAATCCCCAGCAGCGAACAATGGTTGATTAAAACCCTTCGCCCAGGCGCAAATCCGCTCTTAGCGCTAGCGCAGCGGCTGGGAGAAAAGAGGAGTGGGAGAGGGGG
>CAXTNZ010000240.1:0-10737 GCA_964245695.1 uncultured bacterium
GATGAATACCGCCACTTTAAGTCAAAATCGCCTCTGGGCATACCTTCAATTGATGCGACCTGCTAACATTGTCACTGCCTGGGCAGATGTACTAGCCGGCTTTGCGGCTTCGGGGTACGTTGGCGGCATAACACAATTGGCATGGTTGCTGCTAGCTACTACGGGTTTATACGGTGGTGGCATTATATTTAATGATGTATTTGATGCCAAACTAGATGCTCAAGAGCGACCAGAGCGACCGATTCCTAGTGGTAGAGCATCTGTTTGGGGGGCAACTCTCCTGGGAAGTATGCTTTTGAGCGTTGGCGTAGTAGCAGCATCTCAAGTTTCCTGGTTTAGCGCATCTGTGGCAGCGATTGTCGCTTTGGCGGCACTACTTTATGATTCTATCGGCAAGCATCACGCTGTTCTTGGTCCGCTTAACATGGGAGTTTGTCGCGGCGGTAACTTATTGCTAGGCGTGAGTGTAATGCCAGCAATGGTCGGAGAATATTGGTTTTTGGCTTTGATTCCGATCATTTACATCGCCGGTATAACTACTTTAAGTCGAGATGAAGTACAGGTCGGCAAAGATATTAATAGGCTGGTAGCGCTGTCGCTGATTGTCATAGTCATTGTCGGACTTTTAGGACTAGAATTCTTAAAGAATTATAAAGTTATCACAGCATTACCATTTGTTATTCTTTTTGCTACACAGGTGTTACTGCCTTTTATCCAAGCTGTGCGCCAACCAACCCCAGAACAAGTAAGAATCGCAGTCAAAGCTGGGGTGTTGTCACTCATAGTATTAGATGCTACATTATCAGCGGGTTTTGCTAGTTGGACTTACGGATTGGTAGTTTTGAGTCTGCTACCGATTTCTACAGCACTGGCAAAAATCTTTGCTGTAACTTAAAGATAAAACTCGCTATTATCACCGAAGATAATAGCTAGCAAGACACAGCTGGCACTCACAAGGTGACTCGAGGAAATCAACAGGCATAGCTAATGCACATTCTTATTTATTCCTACAACTATCATCCAGAGCCGATTGGGATTGCTCCTTTAATGACTGAACTGGCAGAAGGACTGGTGAAGCGAGGTCATAAAGTTAGGGTAATCACAGGTATGCCCAACTACCCTCAACGCCAGATTTACGATGGTTACCGGGGTAAATGGTATGTGACAGAAGAAAAAAATGGTGTCACCATTCAACGCAGCTATCTGCGAATTAAGTCTAAACCCAACCTTGTGGATCGGTTGCTGCTGGAATTAAGCTTTGTCTTCACAAGCATCCCACAAGCCCTGAACGGATGGCGACCAGATGTGATTCTTCTCACGGTTCCTCCTTTAATGGTGTCCTTGCCGGCAGCTTTACTGGGTTGCTTATATGAATGCCCAGTAGTACTGAATGTACAAGATATTTTACCAGAAGCTGCCGTACGTGTTGGGCTGATTAAAAACAAGTTTATGATCCGAGCTCTAGAAACACTAGAGAAATTTGCATACCGGACTGCACATAGCATCAGCGTTATCGCCGATGGGTTTGTAGATAATTTAGTCAAAAAGGGAGTCCCGGCTAATAAAATTAGCTGCATTCCCAATTGGGTAGATGTAAATTTTATCCGCCCCTTACCCAAGGAGAACAACGCCTGGAAAAAAGACCATAAACTAGATGGTAAATTTGTGGTTCTTTACTCAGGTAATATTGCTCTGACACAAGGTTTAGAGACAGTAGTAGAAGCCGCAGCCCGCTTGCGCCATAAACCAGAAATTGTCTTTGCGATCGCCGGCGAATCACAAGCCCTGGAAAGGTTAGAGAAATATTGTCAAACTTGTGGCGCAGATAACGTTGTACTGCTACCGTTACAGCCGAGAGAAAAACTACCGGAAATGCTGGCTGGAGCGGATATTGGCTTGATTGTGCAAAAGCACAATGTGATTTCCTTCAATATGCCTTCCAAAATTCCACTGCTGCTAGCAAGCGGTCGGGCAATTATTGGTTCAGTTCCCGCCAGCGGTACCGCAGCTAAAGCAATTCGCAAAAGTGGCGGCGGGATAGTCGTTAAACCAGAGTCACCTGATGCACTGGCAGCTGCGATTCTGGATTTATATGCTAATCCTGCCAAAACGACGATGCTAGGTCAAAAGGGAAGAGAATTTGCCGTAGAGCGCTATTCTTTTGAGCAAGCACTCGATGAGTATGAACAGTTATTTGCTGATGCGATCGCCACTCCAGTTCCCGAGTTAGATATGTTGCCCAAATTCAGTTCCAGGGAATCACCCATAGATATTTGATATAGCACTACCATGACAAATTAAACACATTTTTCCTTTTTAAATTTTAATGGATTATGATCCCAGAAAAGCTCAAACAAACTGATCAAAATTTAATCGAGCTACTGCGCGATCGCCTATCGCTGCAAGAAACATCAGAATTGCCTTCTTTAGAAGAACAAATTGCTTATGTAGCTCAAGACCTTGCCCAAGCTGGCATTCCCGAATCTGTTTGGGCAAGTGTGGTGAATAGTTGTCATGCCACACTTCCCCCCACTTCTTCATCTGTCACTAATGTCAAACAAGTCCAGATTACCATAATTGGTGGACTTGGCAGAATGGGAAGATTTTTTACACAGCAACTTGTGGCGGCTGGTCACAACGTTAGTGTTCTCGAAAATGACGACTGGGAATATGCAGATAAACTGTTGGGACAGGCAGAGCTAGTATTAGTCAGCGTTCCGATTGAGCGAACCGTAGATGTTATCAAACGGGCTGCAAAATATCTAGCACCAACGACAGCACTATGCGACATCACCAGTATCAAGACTCAGCCTTTGGCAGCAATGCTGGCACACCACCCAGGACCTGTAATGGGATTACATCCCATGTTTGGACCAAATATCAAATCGTTCAACCAGCAAAAAGTGGTGGTGTGTCCAGGTCGAGAAAATCATTCATTTCAATGGTTTTTAGACTTTATTAAAACTAAAGGTGGAGAGCTAATTGTTTGCACACCCGAAGAACATGACCAGATGATGGTCATTATTCAGGCGACGCGACACTTCTCTCGATTTAGCGTTGGTGTTTTCTTGGCTCAAGAAAAAATCGACATAGAACGTAGTTTATTAATGTCAAGTCCCAGCTATCGTCAAGAAATTGATATTGTTAAGCGTTTATTTGCTCAAAGTCCATATTTGTGCGTAGACATCATGCTAGCCACAGAAGAAAGATGTCAGGCAATTCGCTTTTTAGCTGATACTTACAGCCGCTTGGCGATGCTGGTGGCAAACAAAGATAGAGCGGCATTAATCCAAGAATTTGAAACTACTCAAAAATTTTTCGCTGAGGAAAATCTTCCGGTTGTCAAGGGTTTCCCCAAAATTTTTGCTAGCCGTCAGAAAAAAGAAAGAATTGAACCTATTTTCGAGAATCGGAAATAGCGCTACTCCACAACGCCTCAGCATTTGAACAACAAAAATTATGCTGATAGACATCTTTCACGATACCGTTTGTCCCTGGTGTAGAATAGGAAAGAAACATCTTTTTGATGCACTGTCGCAATGGCAAAAAGAAGCAGTGAATATTCGCTGGCATCCATTTCTGCTTGACAATACCATTCCTCCTGGTGGGTACGAATTTCGCAGCTTCATGCAAACGAGAAAAAGTATCAGCGCGACAGAACTTCAGCATTTGTTTGACTACACAAAAAAAGCAGGTGAAGCAGCTGGAGTCAAGCTAGATTTTAACAAAATCCGTTTGGCTGTCAACACAACGCTTTCCCACCGACTGATTGCTATAGCACCAGAAAACATTAAAAACGATATCGTGGAAGCTATTTATAAAGCTTACTTTGAAGACGGTTTAAATATCGGAGATATCGAAGTTCTTGTTGCCATAGGTAAGGCACACAGAATGGATTCTACAGAACTACGAAGTGAATTGAGTGATGATGCAGCAGTCAATAAGATTGTGGCAGAATCAAGATTTGCTCGGTTGAATCACACCACCAGCGTGCCGTTCTTCATTATCAACAACAAAGTCAAAGTTGACGGTTCTCACTCAGTTGAGGTGTTCCTTCAAGCTTTAAATCGTGCAACACTATTAGAAATATCAGCAAAAATATGGTAACTAACTTCCCAGAAAAAACTAGATTAAATCTACAAGCGCTCCAGCAACATGTTACGGTTAGCTTCAACTATAACGTTTACTTCACTAATGAAGTGTTTAGTTTGAAAAATCCGATGCTGGCGGAATTGATTGCCGCCGATGGAGAGCTTGGACCGAAGAAAATAGTAGTAGTGGTGGATGATGGCTTATTAGAGTTTCGGCATGACTTGCTCAATGAATTAGCAGTGTATACCAAGTATTATGCCGAAACATTAACGCTAGCTGGTGAACCGATAAAAGTTCCAGGTGGAGAAGCAGCCAAGAACGATCCAAACTTGGTCGAGGAAATTCACAAAGTGATTGATTCATCTGGAATATGTCGCCACTCCTACCTGGTGGCGATTGGTGGTGGCGCTGTGTTGGACTTGGCAGGATTTGCCGCCGCAACCGCTCACCGGGGAGTTCGCCTTATCCGTATTCCTACGACAGTATTGGCACAAAATGATTCTGGTGTGGGAGTAAAAAACGGAATTAATGCCTTTGGTAAAAAGAACTTTCTCGGCACCTTCGCCCCGCCTTATGCGGTTGTGAATGATTTTACCTTCTTAGAAACCTTAAGCGATCGCGATTGGCGTTCGGGAATTGCCGAAGCAGTTAAAGTGGCGCTGATTAAAGATGCCGACTTCTTTGAGTTCATCCACAGCAACAGCGAAGCACTTCGCCATCGAGACATGGACGCCATACAACATCTGATATATCGTTGTGCCCAGTTACATTTACAACATATTGCAGGCAGTGGCGATCCCTTTGAAATGGGTTCATCTCGTCCCTTAGATTTCGGACATTGGGCGGCGCATAAATTAGAACAGTTGACAAATTATAACCTGCGTCATGGAGAAGCAGTAGCGATCGGCATTGCTTTGGATACCACCTATTCCTACCTGCTAGGACTAATTTCTCGGTTAGAGTGGCAGAACATCCTAAATACACTCATAGAATTGGGCTTTGTATTGTACGTCCCGGAACTGGGGGAAAAACTATCGCAACCGGAACATCCTCAAAGTTTATTTCGAGGGCTGAAAGAGTTCCGCGAACACTTAGGCGGAGAATTAACCCTAACGCTGCTGCAACGTATTGGCAAAGGAGTGGAAGTTCACGAGGCGGATCTGTCTTTGTACAAACAAGCAATTTCGCTGTTGCAGGAGTTTGTGGAAAATAGACAGACAAAAAACGTTTCTTCGTTCCTCAGTCCAGTAAAAGAATGTGTATCTGAAGCTTTAATTGAGTCCGTAGTAAGGACTTCAGTCCTTAACTGAAGCGTTTTAACGCTTACTACAAAAATGAAAATACAAACAAACAACAGCCTTCACTTAACCTATTGCACCAACATTCACCCTGGTGAAGAATGGAGCGAAGTCTTTAGTAACTTAAAGCAGTACGTTCCACCTCTCAAAGCACAAATAGCACCAAGGGAACCGTTTGGTATTGGCTTGCGTTTAGCAGAAGTAGCAGCCAGGGAACTGCTACAAGGAAATACCTTAGCTGAGTTTAAATCTTGGTTAGATGAACACGATTTATACGTGTTTACCCTGAATGGATTTCCTTATGGCGGATTTCATGGGCAGGTGGTGAAAGACCTGGTTTATGCACCAGATTGGTCTAAGCAAGAGCGGTTAGACTACACTTTGCAACTAACGAATATACTGGCAGAACTGTTACCCCCCAAAATGGAGGGTAGCATTTCTACACTACCGTTATCCTACAAACCTTGGTTTAAGGGAAATCAAATTCTCCAGGCATCCGTCATCAGCAGCGCCAGTATTCACATAGCACAAGTAGTGGCGGAAATGGTACGCATCCACGTTGATACCGGAAAACTGCTGCACTTGGATTTAGAACCAGAACCAGATGGATTAATTGAAAATGCTGCTGAGGTAGTTGATTATTTTCAGACGCATTTACTACCTATCGGTGGAACTTATTTAGCAAAGCATCTGGAGATACCCCAAGAGGCAGCCGAGGCTCTTTTACTAGAACATGTACGTATTTGTTACGATACCTGCCATTTTGCTGTCGAGTTTGAAGACCCAGTTTCCGTCTTCAAGCAATTTCAAGCTGTAGGAATTCAGATTGGCAAGATTCAGATTAGTGCCGCTTTGCAGGTAGACATACCGGAGGATGCCGAACAACGCCGCCGATTGAAGGAACGGTTGCTTCCTTTCGCTGAATCTACGTATTTACACCAAGTAATTGCTAACGAGTCTAGTCAGTTGCGTCACTATTCAGACTTGGAAACAGCTTTACCACATCTGGAAAATACCACAGCGTCCCAATGGCGAATTCACTTCCACGTCCCGATTTTTATCCACGATTACCAACTGTTGCAGTCTACCCAAGACGACATTAGCACTGTGCTAGAACTGCTGCAAAATAATCATGTCTGTAACCACCTGGAAATTGAAACCTACACCTGGGAAGTGTTACCTAGTGAAATGAAGCTGGATTTATCAGCATCGATTCAGCGTGAGTATGAGTGGGTTTTAAATAAGCTGTTTGCTGTTAGTTGTTAGGTAGAGGGCAGAAGGTAAAATATTTTTTGGGATATGTAGTAGGCGTGAATAGCGCCTATTTATTTTAAGCTTTTAAGCACGCTCTGTGCTTACTACAATATATTATGCAAAAAACAGTTGTTCTCAATGTGGTGGGATTGACACCCAGCCTTTTATGTGAGCATACGCCCTTTTTATCGCGTTGGGCAGCTAGTGGGAAAGTCGCGTCGGTGGATTCGGTGTTACCTGCTGTCACTTGTTCGGCACAGGCTACTTATCTTACAGGAAAATTACCGAATGAACACGGAATTGTCGCCAATGGTTGGTATTTTCGCGATGAGTGTGAAATTAAGTTCTGGCGACAGTCTAACAAATTGATTCAGAGTCCGAAAGTCTGGGATATGGCAAAAGCGCTAGATCCAAACTTTACCTGCGCCAATTTGTTTTGGTGGTACAATATGTACTCGTCGGTAAATTACGCAGTTACTCCCCGACCGATGTATCCGGCTGACGGAAGAAAAATTCCGGATATTTATACCGGTCCGACAAAATGGCGATCGCAAATCCAAAAAGATTTAGGTCAGTTTCCTTTATTCAATTTCTGGGGTCCCAACACATCGATTCAGTCTACCCAGTGGATCGCTAATTCAGCAAAGTGGTTTGAAGAACGTTGCAACCCAACTTTGACACTCGTCTATCTACCGCATCTAGATTACTGCTTACAAAAATTTGGGACTGACGTAAACACAATAGCGAAGGATTTACAGGAAATTGATGCGGTTTGTGGCGATTTGATTGAATTTTATGAAAAACGGGGCGCTCAAGTCATCGTTTTGTCGGAATATGGGATTAGTGAAGTATCTCAACCCGTCCACCTCAATCGGATGCTGCGAGAAAAAGGCTTGCTAGCAGTGCGCGAAGAATTGGGACGAGAACTGCTAGATCCAGGTGCAAGTAAGGCATTTGCGGTTGCAGATCATCAAATTGCTCATGTTTATGTTAACGATCCGTTTTATATTCCGAAAGTGCGATCGCTTTTAGAAGAAACACCAGGAGTAGCGTACGTTTTAGATGATAGCCAAAAGTCGGCACACCATCTGGATCATCCTAGATCAGGAGAATTGGTAGCGATCGCCCAGCCAGATACATGGTTTACTTACTATTATTGGCTTGATGATAATCGCGCACCGGACTTTGCAAAAACTGTAGATATCCATCGTAAACCGGGTTACGACCCTGTAGAACTGTTCGTTGACCCCCAAATCAAACTTCCCAAACTCAAAATCGGTTTGAAACTGCTGAAAAAACAACTTGGGTTTCGCTACTTAATGGATGTCATTCCCTTAGATGCTTCGTTGGTACGTGGTTCTCACGGTTGTATTCCGACGAACCCGGCTGAGGGTCCGTTATTTATTACCAGACAAAATCACTTGCTTGACTCTTCATCAATACAAGCGATCGATGTTTGTCAGTTAATCCTCAGACACTTAAGCTAAATATGTAATTATTAATACTTAAAACCTAATACTCAAACTTTTTCTTGGAAGATTTCTTACCAGGCTCTACCTCATTTTCTAACCTGAGGAAGATGCGAAAAATTTTCCAACTCTTTCTTAGTAATTATGCCAATAAAAGAGTAGAAAAAGCAAAAAAATTGATACATCTATCGAAAAATTGTTCATGTATCAATTACTTAACATTAGAGTACGCTTTACTAAGAAATAACAAAATTTCAGTAATTACATCAAACTCGGCAACAATAACCGGTTTGCAACACGTTAGATTACATTTCCATCAAATTGCCTAAATTTGTCATTTGTCCTTTGTCCAAAGTGAGTTATCAATGACAAATGACTAGTAACTACCCCAGAGGAATTGCCCATGATTGTTGATTCCCACTCCTATACAACTCTTGGCGGTGTGCGTGTCTCTCGCTCGATGACTGAGGTTAATACAGACACTGCCCTCGAAGAAATTTTGTTCTATCTAAATTCTCAGCGTGGAGGCTTGCTTACTAGCAGCTACGAATATCCAGGAAGATATAAAAGATGGGCGATTGGATTTGTCAATCCACCCCTGGAACTAACCACAAGGGAGAACGCATTCACTCTGACAGCACTAAATGAGCGCGGTAAGGTACTTTTACTGTTGCTTTTAGAGCGCCTATCCCACTCACAGCAACTTCAAGAAGTAATTCTAAATAAAGATAATATTACTGGATTTGTCAAGCCAGAAAAGCAATTATTTGCAGAAGAAGAGCGCAGCAAACAACCTTCTGCATTTACAGTTGTCCGAGAAATTCTACATACATTCTCTAGTGAAGAAGACGAGCATTTAGGACTTTATGGTGCATTTGGTTACGACTTAGTTTTTCAATTTGAGCCAATTGCCCAGCGCCTAGAACGCCCCACAGATCAGCGGGATTTGGTACTATACCTGCCTGATGAATTGATAGTTGTTGACTACTATCTGCAACGCGCATTTCGTCTTCAATATGAATTTGAAACAGCGGATGGCAACACAAATAATCTTCCTCGGACAGGAGAATCCATAGATTATCGAGGTGAACGTCTTCAACCAACGCAAACTGCTGATCATCAAAGGGGCGAGTATGCAAAGCAAGTCGAGGTAGCACTCGATTACTTCCGCAGGGGCGATTTATTTGAAGTAGTTCCCAGTCAAAACTTTTATGAAGTTTGTGAACAGACACCCAGCAAGCTATTTAAAACCTTAAAGAAAATCAATCCCAGTCCCTATGGGTTCATTTTAAATTTAGGTGGGGAATACCTCATCGGTGCATCTCCAGAAATGTTTGTGCGCGTTGAAGGTAGGCGCGTAGAAACTTGTCCGATTAGTGGCACTATTAGCCGGGGACAAGATGCCCTTGACGATGCCAATCAAATTCTTCAATTACTCAACTCCCACAAAGATGAGTCTGAGTTGACAATGTGTACCGACGTGGATCGCAACGACAAATCACGGATTTGTGAACCAGGTTCAGTCAGAGTAATTGGTCGTCGTCAAATTGAATTGTACAGTCACTTGATTCATACAGTGGATCATGTTGAGGGCACATTACGAGAAGAATTTGATGCCTTAGATGCATTTCTTTCCCATACTTGGGCAGTCACAGTCACAGGCGCACCCAAACGCGCCGCAATGCAATTTCTCGAACAGCATGAACGTACTGCCCGACGTTGGTATGGTGGCGCAGTTGGTTACTTAAGCTTCAATGGTGATTTGAACACCGGATTGATTTTGCGAACAATTCGCTTAAAAGACTCAATCGCCGAAGTGCGAGTTGGTGCAACAGTCCTTTATGACTCTGTTCCACAAGCCGAAGAACAAGAGACAATTACCAAAGGTGCTGTTTTATTTGAGACAATTCACCGCGCCAAACTGACAGACGAGAAAATCGAGGAACGTGGTTCCAAAAAATTGAGCAAATACATCCCCGATGTCGAACCGGGCAAGCGCGTCTTACTAATTGACCATGAAGACTCATTTGTTCATACACTAGCCAATTACATCCGCCAAACTGGTGCAAGCGTCACTACACTACGTCATGGCTTCTCGGAATCACTTCTCGACACAGAACGCCCTGACTTAGTTGTTTTGTCTCCCGGTCCTGGTAGACCAAGTGAATTTAAAGTTCCTGAGATGGTCGCCGCTTGTGTCCGCCGCCAAATTCCCATTTTTGGAGTTTGTCTGGGATTGCAAGGCATCGTTGAAGCTTTTGGGGGAGAATTAGGAGTTCTCAACTATCCCCAACATGGTAAATCCTCGCGGGTTTTCGTCACCGATCCAAATTCCGTGATGTTTAAAGACTTACCGGAATCCTTTGCCGTAGGTAGATATCATTCATTATTTGCCCTACCGCTAAAAATGCCGGCAGAACTGAAAGTGACAGCGATTTCCGAAGACGATGTAATTATGGGCATTGAGCATCAGACACTTCCCATCGCTGCGGTTCAGTTTCATCCAGAATCAATCATGACTTTAACCGGAGAAATCGGTCTAGCAATTATTAAAAACGTCGTACGTACATACACGCAAGCTAGAGAGTCATTAGTTATTAGTTAGGAGTCAGGAAGTTGTAGAG
>CAXTNZ010000241.1:0-10667 GCA_964245695.1 uncultured bacterium
CCTCTTGCCCCTTGCAAGAGTGCCCCTTCCCCGACTGATGTCGCGTCAAAGACAGATGAACTTCATCAATAGTATCTAAAAGTACCAGAATTATTGGATTTTCTGCGGCAGCAAAAGTTTTTCTAATTACTTAATTTATGTTTAAATATTGTGACAACTACATTTAAATTAATAATCGAAGTAAGTTAACAACTTCCACTTGATGCATCGAGCCAGCCTCAGAAAAAAGCGTGCCAAGACCTGCTCTAACCAAGCAGTATTTTACCAGTCTGGAAAATTAGGACAGGTGAAAAACAAGGCGCTAGCTTTGAGGAACGGCAAGGGACACTACCGCTCGTTGGGGTATGACAGTCTGGGGGAAGAAACAATTTCTCCCTACCTCCTGTTTTGTCTACCTCGTCAAGTAATATGTTGCAGCAGCAAACGAGTACTGAAGCTCAACGCCTGCAATGAGTGTCCTCTCGAAAGTTGCGAAGCGGGAAAATTCAAACGGCTCTAAACCTTGTTTTATTCACCCGAAGTTGTTGACAGGAGAAACACAATGCCGCAATTAAAAGCTAAATCGCTGGAAATGAGGACACCTCAAGCAACTAAGACCGCCGTTCTGGTTATCGGAGGCGCAGAAGACAAAGTTCATGGACGTGAGATCCTCAGAACTTTTTTTGGACGTGCCGGTGCTAGCAATGGCTATATTACAATAATTCCATCAGCCTCCCGCGAACCTGCCATCATCGGTGGTCGGTATACCCGAATTTTTGAAGAAATGGGTGCTAAAAAGGTTGAGATTTTAGACATTCGGGAACGGGATCAGTGTGAAAACTCCGATATCAAAGCATCCCTAGAAGCCTGTAGCGGGGTGTTTTTGACAGGAGGAGACCAATTGCGCCTATGTGGCGTTCTGTCGGATACGCCAGCGATGGAAATTATCAGGCAACGAGTGAGGGCAGGGGAACTTACCTTAGCAGGCACTTCGGCAGGGGCAGCAGTGATGGGACATCATATGATTGCAGGCGGTGGCAGTGGTGAGACACCAAAACGTTCCCTAGTTGATATGGCAACAGGTTTGGGATTTATTCCTGAAGTGATTGTCGATCAACACTTTCACAATCGCAATCGGATGGGAAGGTTAATGAGCGCGATCGCAGCGCATCCTGATCGTTTGGGCATTGGCATTGATGAAGATACTTGTGCCATGTTTGAAAGGGATGGCTGGCTGCAAGCTATGGGCAAGGGCAGTGTGACAATTGTTGATCCTACTGAAGTTACTCACACCAACGAACCTCATGTAGGAGCCTCAGAACCGCTGACGGTGCATAATTTACGACTACATATCCTTAGCCACGGCGATCGCTTCCACCTCTACCAACGCACAGTTTTGCCGGCTGTACACCGTATCTCCAGCTGACGGAATAGAGTATCTGAGGTTACACTGTATTGATCGCTAATTTCTCGCTAGCTGGAGAAAAATGAAGATAATAGCATCTAAAAGGAAAAAACTGTTTACCATGAACAGTTTAGCGGTCAATTCCAGTAAGAAACTAGAATTTTGGTTCCGAATCTCCATCTACCTATTCCCATGAGAATTCTCAAGATCCAGACATTACGCGGCCCCAATTACTGGAGCATTCGTCGCCATAAGCTAATAGTCATGCGCCTCGATTTAGAAAATCTAGCCGAGACGCCCTCGAATGAAATTCCTGGCTTCTATGAAGGATTAGTTGAGGCACTGCCAAGTCTGGAGGGTCACTATTGCTCCCCTGGCTGTCGTGGTGGCTTTTTGCTACGGGTACGAGAAGGCACCATGATGGGTCATATCGTCGAACACGTAGCCTTAGAACTCCAGGAATTATCTGGAATGCAGGTAGGCTTTGGTCGTACCCGCGAAACCGCCACACCTGGAATTTACCAGGTAGTGATCGAGTACTTGAATGAGGAAGCGGGACGCTACGCTGCACGCGCAGCTGTGCGCTTGTGCCAAAGCATTGTTGATCGCGGTCGTTATCCAAAAGCCGAATTAGATCAAGACCTACAAGACTTAAAAGAATTGTGGCGTGACTCTTCCTTAGGACCTTCAACAGAAGCAATTGTCAAAGAAGCCGAAAAAAGAGGCATTCCTTGGATGCCTCTGGAGGCACGCTTTTTGATTCAGCTGGGCTACGGCGCTAACCAAAAGCGGATGCAAGCCACAATGACGGATAAGACCGGCATTCTGGGGGTAGAACTAGCTGGCGACAAAGAAGCCACTAAACGCATTCTAGCTGCGGCGGGAGTGCCAGTCCCTAGAGGCACGGTGATCAACTTCTTGGACGATTTGTCAGAAGCTATTGAACACGTTGGCGGTTTTCCTATCGTCATCAAGCCCGTAGATGGCAATCATGGACGCGGCATCACCATTGATATCCGCACCAGAGAAGAAGCTGAGGCAGCTTACGATGCCGCCAGACAAGTTTCCCGCTCAATCATCGTCGAGCGGTATTATGTCGGGCGCGACCATAGGGTATTGGTGATAGATGGCAAAGTAGTAGCAGTAGCTGAACGCGTGCCGGCTCATGTAGTTGGTAATGGCAGATCCACAATCGCCGACTTGATTGAAGAAACAAACCTTGACCCAAATCGCGGTGAAGGACATGATAACGTCCTGACAAAGATTGAACTAGACCGCACCAGCTACCAGCTATTGGAAAGGCAAGGTTACACCCTCAACAGCGTGCTACCCAAAGGGGAAATTTGTTATCTGCGGGCAACTGCTAACCTAAGTACAGGAGGCATTGCCGTAGACCGCACCGACGAAATTCACCCAGAAACCGTTTGGCTTGCACAACGGGTAGTCAAGACTATCGGTTTGGATATCGCCGGACTCGATGTTGTCACCACGGATATTAGCCGTCCTTTGCGGGAAGTCGATGGTGTAATTGTCGAAGTTAATGCTGCCCCAGGTTTCCGGATGCACGTCGCCCCAAGCGTTGGAATTCCCCGCAACGTTGCTGGTGCAGTGATGGATATGCTGTTCCCCAACGACCAATCCAGCAGCATTCCCATCATGACCGTGACGGGTACGAACGGCAAAACTACCACCACCCGACTGCTAGCACACATTTGCAAGCAGACAGGTAAAGTAGTAGGTTATACAACCACTGACGGTACTTACATCGGTGAATACTTAGTTGAAATCGGAGATAATACAGGTCCCCAAAGCGCTCATTTAATTTTGCAAGACGCGACGGTGGAAATAGCGGTGCTGGAAACAGCTCGTGGCGGTATTCTTCGCTCTGGACTGGGCTTTGAAGCGGCAAATGTGGGTGTGGTATTGAATGTTGCTGCCGATCATTTAGGCATAGGCGATATTGATACCATCGACCAATTGGCAAATCTTAAGAGTGTGGTAGCCGAATCTGTGTATCCTGATGGCTATGCAGTGCTCAACGCCGACGATATGCGCGTAGCCGCAATGGCAGAAAAAACTAAAGCGAATATTGCTTACTTCACAATGAACCCGGATTCGGATCTGGTGCGAAAGCACATCCAAAAGGGTGGAGTCGCAGCAGTGTATGAAAATGGCTATTTGTCAATAGTCAAAGGCGATTGGACGCACCGCATCGAAAGGGCAGAAAATATACCTTTGACGATGGGCGGACGTGCGCCGTTTATGATTGCTAATGCTTTAGCAGCGTCTCTGGCGGCGTTCGTCCAAAATGTGACGATTGAGCAGATTCGTGCAGGGTTAAAAACCTTTCGCGCTTCCGTTAGCCAAACGCCAGGACGAATGAATTTATTTAATTTGGGGAACTACCACGCTTTGGTAGACTATGCCCACAACCCAGCTAGTTACGAAGCTGTGGGTTCTTTTGTCCGCAACTGGAATACCGGACAACGGATTGGTGTAGTTGGGGGACCAGGCGATCGCCGTGACGAAGACTTTGTTACATTAGGTAAACTGGCGGCGGATATTTTTGATTACATCATCGTTAAAGAAGATGATGACACGCGGGGACGCCTACGAGGTTCAGCCTCAGATTTGATTGTCAAAGGCATCACCCAAGTTAAGCCTAATTGCCGCTATGAAGTAATTATGGACGAAACCCAAGCAATTAACAAAGCTTTAGATACGGCTCCTGATAACAGTCTGGTGGTGATTTTACCAGAAAGTGTCAGCCGCGCTATTAAATTAATCAAACTGCGTGGTCTAGTTAAAGAAGAGCTACATCAACAAAATACTACAACTAATCCTGTAGACTCCCACATGGGGGTGACTTCTTCTGTGTTAAATAAGCTGTTATGAGTCAGGAGTCAGGAATTAGTCCATAGTCCATAGTCAAAATATTGACTGTTGACTGTTGACTGTTGACTGTTGACTGTTGACTGTTGACTCTTAACTTTTGACATCTTCTTTTTCTTCCGGGCTGGTTTCGTCACTGGGATTTTTCATTTCTTCTTTAAACCCCTTGAGGGTTTTTCCCAGTGCGCTTCCCAGTTCCGGAATTTTTTTGGGTCCAAAAATTAAAATAGCGACTATAGCGATTACACCCAGTTCCGCCCATCCCAGTCCAAACATACGCGTCTCCTGTCAACTCTTCTTTATTAACTATAGATAGTAGTATCGCTTATGGTGATCTACGTTATTAAGGTAGTAAGCGTTTTAACGCTTAATGAAAGGACTGAAGTCCTTACTACGAATCTCGCGTAATTGGTATCCCTAACCAATCGCTTAATTCATGCGCTAGCCATTCGAGTTCAACTTCAGATTTGACAATACCATTTTTAATACCTATTTCATACTTCTGGACTCCAGCCCAAATTTCCAATTGCGCCCGCACTTGAAAGCGGTTTCCTTCAGAGTCTTTAGTAAAGTGGCTGTCAGTGTAAACCAACTTAGTAATATCTTGTGTTAGCGATCGACGCTGATAAAATTTAAATCCAAATATCTTGGTTGTGAAAACAATTTGCTGCTTTGTCAAGCGCAATCCGGTACTTTTGAAAAAAGGAAACAGTAGCAAAGACGCTAGATGAAAGCCAAAAATCCAACAAGGAAGGAAGATTAAGCCAGAGATAACATTAAAAGGAAAAGGAGCGGCAAGACCGGCACCTGTGCACAAAAAGATAAGCGAATTCCAGGGGATCGCAAACAAACCCGTGCACACCATTGATAACTGAAAGCCAGTCGGCGGAATGAGAATTAAAAGCGAATCTCTATCTTTGGTAAGTTGAATTTTACTACCACTTGGTTTTTTCACCGCTAAAGCACTGATTCTTGGTTGTGAATCATCCAAAGCTGCCAGTGCATCCGTAGCAGAATTCAAACGCTTTTCTAAACTCGGTTCAGTCATCCAGCGCAACCAATCAGTAAAAGCGGGGCTGAGATTAGTAAGATGCTCAAAGGAAATGCGAAAATCATGAAGGGGTAAATCTGCTGGGTGTAAACCCGTGACCAAGTAAATTAATGTTGCACCTAAACTATAAAGGTCAGAAGCGCTTGTTGTGCGATCGCCAAATTGTTCAGGTGGCATATAACCATATGTTCCAACCACAGTCCGAGTTCCGCTTTCTTTGGCAACAGTCTGCACCGAGCCAAAATCTACAAGGTACACTTGACCCGGACTATTACCAGAGCGATCGCCCAATAAAATATTGCTAGGCTTAATATCGCGGTGAATTACTCTTGGATGCAAAGAGTGTAAGTAAATTAGAATGGATAAAAGTTGTTTAGCTATTTCTTTTACTTGCGCTTCCGTAAAACTACGTCCTGCTTTTAAGTATTGCTCTAGAGTTTGTGCGGGGATATAAGACTGTACTAAAGCAAATCCTTTAAGAGAAGGTGAATTTACCTCAAAATAATCTAAATAGCGCGGAATACAGGGATGAGACAACGATTTTAAAGTTTCGGCTTCGCGTTCAAACAGTTTGAGATCGTCCCATTCAAAATCACTGTTGAAAGAAAGTAACTTGATTACAACTAATTCCTCAGTTTCCAAGTTACGGGCTAAGAGCGATCGCCTCCCAGCCTTTTTTCCCAGTAGCTGCTGAACTTCATAGCGGTCGCTCAATATTTGACCGTTCATGACAAAAAAGAAGGGGTGCATGTTAAAGGGTAAAGGGAAAGGAAAGGAAAAATTCTTGTCCTTTTCTTTCTTCCCGCTTCCCCCTGCCCCTTTCATTTTAATTGTATAATTATATGCCCTCACAACTTTGGCCCTACATTACTCCTGGTATTCCCGATGAGTTGTTTGAAAGCTTACCGGGAATTCCTCTTTCACAGCGCGAAATTCGGCTGCTGTTGATAGCTCAACTGCGTCTGTTACCCAATTCAGTGTTGTGGGATATTGGCGCGGGAACAGGTACAATTCCGGTAGAAGTAGGGCTGTTGTGTCCTGAGGGGCAGATTATCGCAGTGGAAAGAGATGAAGAAGTAGCCAATTTGATTCGACGTAACTGCGATCGCTTTGAGGTGAAGAATGTCAAAGTAATTGAAGGTAGCGCTCCAGAGTGTTTGCACAATCTCAAAGAGATACCCCATCGCGTCTGCATTGAGGGAGGACGTTCCATCCAGGAAATTATGCAAGCAGTCTGGCGTTATTTGCCTCAATCAGGTCGAGTTGTCGCCACAGCTGCTAGTCTAGAAACTCTGTATGCTATTTCTCAAAGCTTTTCTGTGTTGCAAGCTAGGAATGTCGAAGTTGTCCAGTCAGCAATTAATCGCTTAGAGACACGCGGATTTTCTCAAACCTTTGCTGCCGTCGATCCCATTTTTATCCTCAGTGGTGAGAAACTAGACTGAAGCAAATTATAGAAGGGTCTAGGGATTAGAGGCGCTTGGGCTAGAGGGGGAAACTTGAGTTAATAATTCATAACTCCTAACTCCGCGCCTCATAACTCATAACTTTTTTTCCCTAGTCCCCAGTCCCTAGTCCCTAGTTCCTACTTATGCCTTGGTCTCGAATTATTAGTGGAATTATTGCGATCGCCATTGCTCTGGCTGCAACCCTTTTAGGTGGTTGGTACTTTACTATCATGTTTGCAACGATCATCTTTTTGGGTCAACAGGAATATTTTGATTTGGTGCGAAGCAAAGGTATAGCTCCGGCTGCAAAAACTACCTTGGTTGTCAGCCAAGTCTTATTGGTGATTTGTACCCTTGACAGCAGTTTAGCTGATGCCGTAACGCCGTTAGCTGGTACATTTATTTGTTTTTACCTGCTGTTTCAGCCAAAGATGGCAACAATCGCCGATGTTTCTGCTTCCATCATGGGCTTATTTTACACAGGTTATTTGCCGAGTTACTGGGTGCGATTGCGAGGAATCGATAGTGCGGGTATCAACAATCTACCTTTAGGTGGTTACTTACCCACAAATTGGACGGATATTCTTCAAAAAGGAAACTTTGCTTCTTTGCCACAAGGTTTAACAGCAACAGCCTTGACCTTCCTCTGCATATGGTCAGCTGACATTGGCGCTTACACTTTTGGCAAATTCTTCGGTAAAACTCGTTTATCTGATATCAGCCCGAAAAAAACCGTTGAAGGAGCAGTGTTTGGCATCAGCGCTAGCGTTCTCACAGCCGTGGCTGGAGCCTATTTTCTCAACTGGTCTAGACCCCTTTTTACTGGTATAGCATTGGGTTTACTGATTGGGATCGCTAGCCTTTTGGGCGACCTCACAGAATCGATGCTCAAACGTGATGCTGGAGTAAAAGATTCAGGGCAGTTGATACCCGGTCACGGTGGCATTTTAGATCGTACTGATAGTTATATCTTTACCGCTCCTTTGGTTTACTACTTCGTCACACTTCTATTACCACTGCTTGCAAATAAGTAAGTTAAAACTTAGGAGTAAATAGTTGCTAAAAGCATAGACAAATATAGTCAAGTTGCTAGTTTACCCGGTGTAATCCAGATTGGAGAAACTACAATCCCCTATATCCCATCTACAAAAGCATTTGGGATTGCTTTTCCCATAATATTGTCAGAAGCATTGCTATTACTTAATTTACATCCGCGTTACATACAACACCACAACCACTAGGATACAAACCACGAGTCAAGCGTTTACCGCTCTTAGAGCGTTATGGGAGTCTTTTCACTTTGCTGATAAACAGGAATTGGATCGTTATCCAGAAAGATTTCCTCTACTACAGCGGCTGAGGTTATAAATATAAATAAAAATTAACAAATATTATTTTTACTATTTAATTTTTAATGATTAGGGATTAACGTTAATTAGCCCGCGACACATTAATTTACCTGGGAGCACTGTTAATTCTTGGATATCCACATCTGAGCCTAGATCCAGATACTGTTTTTCATTACCCGACAATAGCGCTTGTGTGTTCGGCTCCCTTTGAATTTGTGACAGTTGCAATTCATGACCACTGAGTAACTCTAAGCCAAAGCCAATCTCAATCGTAGTGGGATTGTCGGGTGATTGAGTTCCAGAAAGTATCAATTTATTATTTTCCAGAGAAATTTTTTGCCAACTCATTGGCTTGGAATTTGGGCTGTGTTCTGGTAATAGTTTAACCAGTACGTCATTTAAAGCAGTCGATAATAATTCCGATGAGACAGAGGAATTGAGATCCTCCTCGTTGAGGATGACCTCGCCAACTACTGGTACTGTTTCTAACAGTCGCAGTGGCTGTCCCTTGAGTACTGCACCGATGTTTATCCTTATATTTTCTGCTTCTAGTTGAATTTGTGTGAGATGGAGACCTTGATAAATGGCATTACTAGCAAAAATAGATACTCCAGGGATGCGACCAGAGAGAAGTTGGCGATCGCTCGCTTTAATTTCCACTTCCAGATGGGATACGTGGCTCACTTGCGATCGCAACCACAACTTCACTGCTGTTTTCAGCACATTCGTGATGATCCGTATCTTGTTTGAATTTTTAGGTTCTGAATTTTCTGAAGACATTTAATCAGGGTTTTGAGCGGTATTTAGTTGACAAGCGATTCGAGAATTAAGCAAGCCCTAAATGTAACATTTGTGGCTATCAACTACAAATGACAAATATTATAGTTAATTTAACCATTTACCAAAGAATAAATAATTTCCACATGGAGGCAAGATTACAAAAGATTCTAGCTCAATGGGGTATAGCCTCAAGACGCGAAGCCGAAGAAATGATTCGGCGATCGCGTGTGCGGATTAATGGCGCAATAGCACAGTTAGGTCAAAAAGCTGACCCCGAAAGAGATATCATCACAGTCGATGGTAAGCCGGTGTCTGCTGAACAGCGTCCGGCTTTAATATATTTGTTAGTCCACAAACCATTAGGAATAGTTTCCACGTGCGACGATCCCCAAGGACGACCAACAGTTCTGGATCTACTGCCGAAAGAATTACGAGAGGGTCAAGGTATTCACCCAGTAGGTCGTTTAGATGCATACTCTACAGGGGCATTAATACTTACAAACGATGGAAACCTGACATTTGGGTTAACTCATCCCAGCCATAATATTCCTAAAACTTATCGTGTTTTGGTAAAAGGTCATCCTCCAGAAGCAGTGCTACAAAAGTGGCGACAGGGTGTGATGTTGGAGGGTAGAAAAACACGACCCGCGCAAGTGCGCCTTATAGAAAGCTTGGCTGGTGAAAGCCGCCTAGAAATTGTTTTAAAGGAGGGAAGAAATCGTCAGGTTCGCCGTGTAGCCCAACTGTTGGGATACCCAGTTATCAAGCTGCATCGCACTGCCATAGGTCCGATTCCACTAGAAAAGCCAGGAGAACCCTTGTTAGCTGAGGGTTCCTATCGTTCCCTAAAAGATGATGAGATTCGCTTTTTGCAACAGCAAATAAAGCACATACCTATTAATGATTCAGCTGGGTTAAGGAGCATCAAACAATCATGAAATGGCTAAAAACGAAGGATGATGACCAGCCAACAGTTTCAATAGAGCAACAACAAGCCGAAAAGTTAGCTCAAATGGGTGGTCAACTTTGGGCAACGCGCCTAGAACAGAGTTTATCCTTGGATGAAATGGTCGTATTGACCATGATTCCTGGGCGGTTGTTGCAGGCGATCGAAGAAGGTAATTTAGATGATCTGCCAGAACCAATTTATGTTCAGGGATTGATTAGGCAATTTGCAGATGCGCTGGGTTTAGATGGAGCGGAATTTGCCAGCAACTTCCCCATCGGCTCTAATCGGGTGAGCCTCACGCCTAGTTGGAAAAGTACGCTTTTCGGTGAATTGCGTCCTTTTCATCTTTACGTGCTTTACGTAGGTTTAATTGTGTGTTCTGTCAGTGGCTTGTCTCAGTTATTGAATAATGCAGCTCTCCAAGCTAACAATAGCGACAACGAAAAGTCACAAATTCAGCCCACTCTAGAATCACAGCAAAATATACAAACAGAACCTCAGGAAATTCAATCTGTTAGCAACAACGGTCAGCCTGTGCAGATTAATGTCACCTTGAAAGAGAATTCCTGGATTCGCGTAGTAGCCGATGGCAAAACCGAGTTTGAGGGAGAACTATCACAGGGAACTCAACGCACTTGGAAAGCTCAAGGACAACTGAAAGTTAGAGCTAAAAATGCTGGTAGCGTATTGGTGAGTGTTAATAAAGAGGAAGCCAAGCCAATGGGAGATCCTGGGAAAGTCAATGAAGTTATAGTTGCTGCGAAGCCGAGGACTTGAGGAGAGTGAAGGGGAGGAGTGGGGGATAGGGAGAGGG
>CAXTNZ010000242.1:0-10631 GCA_964245695.1 uncultured bacterium
GTTATCAATTGCGTGTAGTACAGACCATTCGTAGGGGCACAGCACAGAATAGCCCAACACGTACCGCTTGCCATAGAGAACCGCTATATAAAGAATGTAAAGATTTATAAACGTAAAGCTATGTTTAAATTAATTTGTGTATTAAATAACAACAATAATTAAATTATTCTATAAAAAATATATCGCCAAGGGGAAGGCGTAGAATGAGAAAGACCTATAATCTGGGATTCCGCCATGAAAATGAGCAGAATTTTCCTGGCTTAACAAAGTCATCGTAACTTCACAAACAGGGTATAAAGAATTGGGAACAATGGGTAAAGACAGTAAACAATAGCGATAGCTAAACCAGGAGTTTCGCCAACCTATGCAGCCAATTCGTACATTTAACGTGTCCCCTTCGCTACCAGAGCGACTCGAACCGCTCAGGAAGCTGGCATATAATCTCCACTGGGATTGGAATGTTGAGACAAAAGACTTATTTCGCCGTTTAGACCCAGATTTGTGGGAATCTAGCCGCCATAACCCAGTGTTGATGCTCGGTACAATCAGCCAAGGGCGGTTAACGGAAGTTGTGGAAGATGAAGGCTTCCTGGCGCAAATGGATCGAGCCGCCCGCCAGTTAGAAGATTATTTGCAAGAGCGCACTTGGTATCAGAAACAGCGGACTAGCCATTCTTCACAACACAAAGGAAAAGAATGCTACGCCTATTTTTCTGCTGAATTTGGACTAGTAGATTGTTTGCCTGTATATTCTGGAGGCTTGGGTGTTCTCGCGGGCGATCACCTGAAATCTGCCAGCGACTTAGGATTACCACTAGTAGGCGTGGGCTTACTGTACCAGCAAGGTTACTTCGCCCAGTATCTAAATGCGGATGGTTGGCAGCAAGAACGCTACCCAATCAACGATTTTTATAACATGACCTTGCACCTAGAGCGCAATCCTGATGGGTCAGAACTACAGATTGCTGTAGATTATCCCGGACGCAAGGTTTACGCTAGGGTGTGGCGCGTACAGGTGGGAACTGTGCCGCTGTATATGATGGATACTAACATCGAACCCAACAACGCTTACGACCACAACATCACAGATCAGCTGTACGGTGGCGATATCGACATGCGTATCCACCAGGAAATCATGCTGGGTATCGGCGGTGTGCAGATGCTTAAAGCCCTGGGGTATAATGTCACCGCATACCATATGAATGAAGGTCATGCGGCTTTTTCTGCCCTAGAGCGCATCCGGATGCTGATTCAGGAAGAGCAGTTGAGTTACGATACAGCTAGACAGGTCGTGGCTTCAACTAATATCTTCACCACTCACACGCCAGTACCAGCGGGAATTGACTTGTTCCCCCCAGACAAACTATTGTACTATCTAGGCTACTATGCAGATATCTTTGGCTTACCCAAAGAGCAATTTTTAGGCTTGGGGCGTGAGAGTACTGGCGATTTATCTGCGCCTTTTAGTATGGCAGTGCTGGCGCTGAAAATGGCGACATTTTCTAACGGTGTGGCACAGCTGCACGGTGTGGTGTCACGGCAGATGTTTAAGGGTTTGTGGCAAGAAGTACCAGTAGAGGAAGTGCCGATCGCCGCAATTACTAACGGTGTTCATGCCCGCAGCTGTGTAGCCAAATCGACTCAAGAGTTGTACGATCGCTATTTAGGTCCCAACTGGTCATCAGTATCACCAGATAACCCTCTGTGGGAGCGGATGGACGCGATTCCAGATGAGGAGTTGTGGCGCAATCACGAACGCTGTCGTTTGGACATGGTTTTGTATGTGCGCGAGCATTTGGTCAAGCATTTACGCGATCGCGGTGCTTCTTCCTCAGATATCGCCCAAGCACAAGAAGTTCTCGATCCCAACGTTTTAACTATCGGTTTCGCCCGTCGCTTTGCTACCTACAAACGCGCTACTTTGTGGATGCGTGATATCGAGCGGATCAAGCGGATAATGCTGGGTAACAAACACCGGAAGTTGCAATTTGTCATCGCCGGCAAAGCGCACCCGAAAGACATCCCCGGTAAAGAATTAATCCGCGAGATTAATCACTTCATCAGCGAACAAAACTTAGAAAAGCAGGTAGTGTTTGTTCCCAATTACGACATTCACATCGCTCGGTTGATGGTAGCTGGTTGCGATGTCTGGTTAAATACACCGCGTCGTCCACGGGAAGCCTCTGGTACAAGCGGTATGAAGGCTTCGATGAACGGATTACCGAATTTAAGTGTATTAGATGGCTGGTGGGATGAAGCTGATTATGTCCGTACTGGTTGGGCGATCGGACATGGAGAGGATTACGATGATCCTAATTATCAGGATGAAGTTGAAGCAAACGCCTTTTATGATTTGCTAGAAAAGGAAGTTGTGCCTCTATTTTATGACCGCGATGCTGATAATTTGCCCCGCCATTGGGTTGCGAAAATGAAAGATGCGATTAAGTTGAATTGTCCGTTCTTCAATACAGCGCGGATGGTGGGAGAATATGCACAACGAGCTTATTTTCCGGCAAGCGATCGCTACTACACCTTGACTGCTGATAAGTACGCTCCAGCGAAGGAATTAGCAGATTGGAAAGCCAAACTTAGACAGCATTGGTTCGACATCAAAATCAAAGATGTTGACATATCGTCAGGAGCAGAACTTGAGGTTAACCAAACTGTTGCTGTCAAGGCAAAACTTGACTTGGCAACTCTGACACCAGATGATGTGCAGGTGGAGCTTTATCAAGGCACAATCGATGCCAATGGCGAGATTGTTAATGCTATTCCCGTGGTGATGGATTACCAAGGTAATGATACGCAAGATGTAACTAATTACACGGCGAATATCGTTTACACCACCTCTGGTTTACAAGGCTTGTCCTTGCGCGTTTTGCCGAAACATAAAGACCTCTCGACTCCTTATGAGCCAAGGTTGATTCTTTGGGCACAATAGAAGGAAAAAGGAAAAAGGTAAAAGGTAAAAATATATACTACTTTTACCTTTTACCTTTTCGCTGGGGTGACAATGTAACCAGTAGTGCGACCTAATACCAAGTTGCGTTCGTCACCCCAATACCACCAGTGTGCAGCTACATAAGCGCAGATGAGGCTCCGCAAGTTTATCTTCGGTTGCTTTGAGTGCTGCACCTGTGGTGGGAATTTCGGAAGGAAACAAACCGCAGATGTAGACGCCCAAGGGGCTTCGGTGCAGGGTACGCAGATGGACGCAGATGAGGTTGGATGGGGGGTAGGATATTGAGGATGTAATTGTGGAGTTTGAGAAGTTCTAGACGGCGATGGTTGAGGCTTCCTTTTTTGTATTTGAGGATTCGTTCTAAGTTGAAGAGATGAACGATGGCTGGGTGGGGAAAGACTTCTATTTGATATCTACCAGGTTTTTGCGGTTCGATGGTTGGTGCGTGTGCAAAGCCACGCGATTCTAGTTCTAAGCCAAATTTGAGGGTGCGATCGGCAAAAGGTAAATTAAGGTTGGCTGGATAGCATCCAGCGTGATATTTGCCAAAGTATTTGTGACTGAGTTTGTCAGGTAAGCGACTCCCGGTAGCGTTGGGGATGAGGGTAGGTGCGTCTACGGCAATGATGGCTGGTTCGTCTGGTTGTACGTGAGTATCAATCCATGTGAGGATATCTGCAATAAATTCTTTGCGCTCTAAGTCGAGTAGTTCAAGTTGATTATCTGTCCATTGTAAGCAGCATAGTCCACTTGGTTGCGATTTCCACCCTAAATCAATGCCCAGGAATTTCATTATCTACCTAATTTCCAGATTATAATTTAGAGATAAGTTGATAAGTTAATCAAGACGCTATCCAGAGGACAATTTAGTTGTTTAAGAGAATTTGAAAAACTAATTGAATGCGTGTTATTAGCAAAAGGACACTGAGACAATTTTGGGAGAAACATCCCAATGCCCAACCCGGACTTTTACTATGGTATCAGCGCATCTCTGATTATGAGTTTCAACACTTGAATGACTTACGTCAAGTCTTTCCCTCAGCAGATTTAGTTGGCAACTTTGTTGAGTTAAATTAAATTAAGGGTGGAGTGCGATCGCACTCCACAACGATAATTAAGTTGAAAAATAGGCAGAGCCGAGAATTCACAACACAAAATTGCAATTACAACTCTACAAACTTATCTGTCGCCTCAATTAAAGCACTCTTAATTCCTGGTTCGCTCATCGAATGTCCAGCATCAGGAACAACAATAAATTCAGCTTCCTGCCAAGCACAATGTAATTCCCAAGCTGATATCATCGGACAAACTACATCATATCGTCCTTGCACAATTACGGCAGGAATGTGGCGAATACGGTGAACATTCATAAGTAACTGATCTTCGCTTTCAAAAAATCCCTTATTTATGAAGTAATGGCATTCAATTCTTGCAAAAGCATCGGCAAATTCACTTTCACCAAATATTTGCATTAGTCCTTTATCTAAAAAAAGTCTACTTGTGCTAGCTTCCCAAATTGACCAAGCACGCGCTGCTTCTAACCTGACTTCGATATCTGGACTTATCAAGCGTTTGTAATAAGCTGTAAGCATATCGTCACGTTCAGTTAAAGGAATTGGTTTAACATATTCCTCCCAAGCGTCAGGAAAAATGTAGCTAGCACCTTCTTGATAAAACCAGCGCAATTCCTTTTGACGCAGCATAAATATGCCGCGTAGAATTAATCCTTTGCAACGTTCTGGATGAGTTTGACTGTAAGCTAATGACAGCGTACTTCCCCAACTACCACCAAAAACAACCCATTTTTCTATTCCTAAATGTTCTCGGAGTTTTTCAATATCATTTACTAAATCCCAAGTTGTATTTTCCCGCAATTCTGCATGGGGTGTACTTTGACCGCAACCGCGTTGGTCAAACATTACTAACCGCCATTTTTCGGGATGAAAATATTGTCGATAAAAAGGTGGACATCCACCTCCAGGTCCACCATGTAGCAAAACTATTGGCTTACCTTGAGGATTACCTGATTCTGCAAAATGAATTGTGTGCAAGTCGGAAACTTGTAATTTACCTTCTTTGTAAGGTTTGATAGGTGGGTAAAGTTCGCGCATTTTTTGTTAATTAGATTTGTCCGAATCTTATAATTCTAAAATGTCAGATCATGTCCGCAACAAAGTAATCATAAAATAGATAGGGTTTAGGCAGTGCGATCGCCCTTCACTACCACCAAAAACAAAAACGAGGTAAAAGACGCATTTCGTGCAAGGCAGGCAAATGTTTGATTTTGGGATGCCAACCATTCATCATCTTAAAAGAGAACCAATTCCCCATTTTCAATGCTTTAACGGCAAGTCGCGTCGGAAAATGTCAAAATTAAATGAGTTTTGTGTCCCCCACTTCAGATAGTGCGGATTTAAGATAACTAAAGTTGTAATATATGGGCAAGCAGCGCGTTCTGTCGGGAGTTCAACCAACTGGCAATTATCATCTCGGTAACTACTTGGGAGCTATTCGCAACTGGGTAGAAGGACAGAGCGAGTATGAAAATTATCTCTTTGTGGCTGATTTACATGCGATAACTGTACCGCATAATCCAGCGACACTGGCAGATGATACTTACACCCTCGTGGCTCTTTATCTAGCTTGTGGTCTGGATTTAGAATATTCCACAATCTTTGTTCAATCTCACGTCTCGGCTCACAGTGAACTCACCTGGCTGCTAAACTGCATTACACCGATGAACTGGTTAGAAGATATGATCCAGTTTAAGGAAAAAGCTGTCAAACAGGGCGAAAATGTCAATGTTGGCTTGCTGGACTATCCGGTGCTAATGGCAGCAGATATTTTACTCTACCAAGCTGATAAAGTGCCGGTGGGTGAAGACCAAAAGCAACATTTGGAATTGACGCGAGATATTGTCAATAGATTTAATCATCAATTTGCGGCTTCGCCAGATCAGCCTGTGCTAAAGTTACCAGACCCTTTGATTCGTAAGGAAGGCGCAAGGGTGATGAGTTTGACGGATGGAACTAAAAAAATGTCGAAATCCGATCCGTCAGATTTGAGCCGAATCAATTTGCTAGATCCACCAGATTTAATTACCAAAAAGATTAAGAAGTGTAAAACAGATTTGGTTCGCGGTCTGACTTTTGACGATCCAGCACGTCCGGAATGCCATAATTTGTTAACGCTGTATATGCTGCTTTCTGGTAAGACAAAGGAAGAAGTAGCGGCTGAGTGTCAAGATATGGGTTGGGGGCAATTCAAGCCATTGTTGACAGAAACGACGATTAACGCCCTTAAACCAATACAAGACAAATATCAGGCGGTAATGGATGACAAAGGCTATCTAGAGTCAGTGTTGCGTGAAGGACGAGAAAAAGCTCAGGCGATCGCACTCTCTACCCTTACACAAGTGAAAGTCGCCTTGGGTTATTCTCTACCTTCATGAGGTTTCGCTTTTTAGTACGCTGTGCTATGAGTGTACTTAGGTACTAAAATATCGTAGTTATGCTTGATACGTCAAAGACAGCATTTACTTGCTTTCGCCAAGCTGCAAAAGCAGGTGAATTCATGATTACAGCCGAGGTTACTCCTCCAAAGGGGGGTAATCCAGCGCACATGCTCAGTATGGCGGCGACTCTTAAGGGGAGGGTTCATGCCGTCAATATTACTGATGGTAGCAGAGCAGTTCTGCGGATGTCTTCGTTAGTAGCTTCGGCGATTTTGTTGCAAAATGGAATTGAGCCGATTTGTCAGATGGCTTGTCGCGATCGCAATCGTATAGGTTTGCAAGCTGATTTAATGGGCGCTCATGCTCTGGGGATATATAACATTTTAGCATTGACTGGCGATCCGGTGAAAGCAGGCGATCACACCGATGCTAAAGGTGTATTTGATTTAGAAGCAGTGCGCTTGCTGCAAGTCATCCAAAAGCTAAATCACGGCTTTGATTGCAACGAAAAACCCTTGACTGATGGAGCCACAGATTTATTTGCCGGTGCAGCGATCGATCCGCAATGTGCGAGTTGGTCGGGTTTGCAAAGTCGATTTGAACGCAAAATCCAAGCGGGAGCGCAGTTTTTTCAAAGTCAGTTAATTACCGATTTTGAGCGGCTAGAAAAGTTTATGGACAAAATTGCCGCAGGCTGTGACAAACCGATTTTAGCAGGAATTTTCTTGTTAAAGTCGGCGAAAAATGCCCAATTTATTAATAGGTGCGTTCCGGGTGTGAATATTCCCGACCATATTATTGATAGATTAGCGCAAGCAAAAGACCCGCTGGAAGAAGGCGTGAAAATTGCCGCCGAACAAGTCAAGATTGCGCGGCAATTGTGCCAAGGTGTGCATATGATGGCGGTGAAGCGGGAAGATTTGATAGTACCAATTTTGGATATGGCTGGAGTGACGCCAGTTAAGCAGTTGGTGACAGTTTAAGTAGGGTGAGGCGATGTCTAAGACGGGCAACTCTTGGAGAGGCACGCTCGCACGCTCGCATTTTTTATTAAAGCAGCTAGTTAATTCTAGCTGCTTTATTACTTTGAGGATTTCCCTTGTATATAAAATTAATTATCCTTAAGTAAATCAAAGAAAACATCGCGCTTTTCGTTACTAACATCTGATGGTGGTTTTGATGAAGTTTTGCTATCTAGGTCTCTACTGACACGTAGTCGTATCTGTTGTTGTAGCTTTTTGCTCGCCGCTTGTAATTGCTTGATCGCGATCGCCTGCTCAATGATAATATCCACTCCTTCTTCTTTCGACAGATGGCTTAAACTTTCCCGGTCTAGTTGTTGAGGCAGGTCTTTGTTCATGCGCAGCGATACTCTACCCAAAACGTCTTCTTTGTCAATACCCCACCACCTGAATTATTACGTTTACTGAAGTTATTTTTTTGACTATTGAAATGAAACACAAATTTTGTTATTTGTTATTTTAAAGACTAATATTGTGTCAAACAATTTGTATGAACAAACAGATACATCATAATATGTCATTGCAAAAGCAAGTTAGTTCAAGAGTGATAAAACGGATTTTGATCATTACTCTGTTCTTGATTACCTTCACTTTGGGAGTTGTTGGACTAAACGCTAATGTGAAGGCACAAGAGAATAGGTTTAGCTGCACCTCCGCAACTTTGAAAGGCTTGTATGGAGTACAATTTACAGGCTTTCGATTGCCCTCAAAAGCCGCCCCTATCCCTTTTGGTTCAACAGGCTTACGTAACTTCGACGGCAACGGCAATTACACTGGAACAGGCACTACCAATGTTAGCGGCGCTTTTGCCACAACTAATATCTCAGGTACTTACACAGTCAACCCGGATTGTACTGTTGAGTTAAGGGACGCGACTACTTCAACTGAGGGGGTAGTCCGAAACTTTTCTCAGTCTGGCACTATTGTTGACAGGGGTAGAGAAATTCTCACATTACAAACATCTCCTGAAGACAATGTTCAAACTGGTATTTTCAAGAAAGTTCGGTAAAGCCATGATTAATTTCACTCTCGATGGTGGGATTTGCAAGGTAATTTGTTGAGTAGTGGCTCCGAAAGAGCTCAACAAAAACGTCAAAGAGCCGATCGCCTAACTGCTCAACTGCGTAGACAAAGGAGCGGCTTGTCGTTAGACATCGCTTGGCGTTGAACCAGAAGCCTAATATTTTTCAACTGTGGATTACAGGTGCGTAAACGCGCTCCTTTGCCTTTTCATTGCTAAACTAAAAAACAACCCTTACTCCTGCAAAGGTAGTGTTATGACCTCTGCAACCGACCCATCCACTGCCCTCACTCCTTTTCCCGACCATACGCAGCTACCAGAGTCTAATGGTGCTTTCGTGAAAAATTGGCAAGAGCATCCCCAAAGCATTTTACTGACTGACTCAATTACACCTGTCCTCAAACAATTACATCCTGAAGGTCAATATTGTATAGGTCAGGACTTAGGTATTTACTGGCGCTTGACAGACCCCCCAGAAAAAGGCGCAGAAGCACCAGATTGGTTTTATGTAGGAAATGTACCGCCATTGCTCGATGGACTAACGCGGAGGTCTTATGTACTGTGGCGAGAATTTATTGCCCCATCAATTGCATTAGAATTTGTCTCTGGCAATGGTAGCGAAGAACGAGACAAAACCCCTTGGACGGGTAAATTTTGGATTTATGAGCAAGTAATTCATCCGGCTTTTTACGGTATTTATGAAGTGAAGAAAGCCAGTGTAGAAGTTTATAAATTAATTGGTGGACAATATCAGTTATTAGCACCAAATGAACGCGGACGTTATCCGATTGCCCCCTTGCAAGTTGAGTTAGGTATTTGGCAGGGAGAATATCAAAATGCAGAATTACCCTGGTTGCGTTGGTGGGATTTGCAAGGTAATTTGTTGTTAAGTGGTGATGAAAGAGCTGAACAGGAAAGCCAACGGGCTGAACAGGAAAGCCAAAGAGCTGAACAGGAATCCCAACGGGCTGAACAGGAAAGACAAAGAGCCGATCGCCTAACTGCCCAACTGCGATCGCTTGGTATTGAACCAGAAGCCTAATCCGCGAACACATCTTTTACCGTGGAAGAGCGTTATGATCTCAAGCTAAATCGAGATAATCTGGATTGTCGTAACTCGGTGCATTGGTTTGGTTGACTTTTCAGTGGTAATCAGTTCATCGGCTTTGAGCCAGAGGGCAGCGGCAACATGAAGTGCATCCATCGCGGCTAAACCGTAGATACAGGCAAGTTGATAAGCATCTTGTGTAATTTGCTCAGAGTCTGTTGCCCAATGGCTAACAGCGCTGAAGAAAGTTTCGTAGAAGTCTGTTTCGTCTTGCTGTTGGTTATAAATTGCTTTGGGCAGTACTTCTAACTTGACGAATTGGCTCGACACAAATTCCCGATTTTCGTCATTGAGAATGCTGTTTGCTCGAATGCTGGCTGACTGAACACCTCGAAAAGCAGTGATGAGAACCCCAGAGTCGATGTAAGTCTTCTTACGACTCACGGTATCCACCCCGACGTTCAGCAAGCTCTTGTTCAATTTCTGCTTCGTTGAGTAATTGTATTCCAGAGGCGATCGCTCGATTACGAATTTCCCACAGTTTCTTAGCTAAGGGCGTTTGTGGAATATATTCGGTAATGAGTGCTGTTGCGTCTGATTCAGATTTGAGCGCTTCCACAAACTCGAAAACTTTTTGCTGCTTTTCGGGTGTGAGTTCTCGCCAACGTTCAAGTAATTGTTCTTCTTTACCCATAATCCACCTCATCATAGAGTGATGCTTCTATTTTTGCCCATTTTTTCGGTGGCGATACTTTTACAGAGTTGATCGCTTGGCATTGAACCAGAAGCCTAATATTTTTGGAGGTTGAAAGGTGCGATCGCTTCTCGACTCGATATAACAGCTACAAAATCTTTTGCCAGTTAGCTTCAGATGATAAAGCTATGAACCTGTATTAAAAATCCTATGTCCTAGCCATCCCAAACCCAAGCCTAGACTAGAAGTGCTAGCTAAAATTAGAAAAGCATGAACCTTGCTAAAAGATTTTTGTAATTCCTCTCCAGCCGAAGTCACAGCCGAAGCCACAGCGAAAGTTAAAGCCCAAGCCACAGCAAAACTCACAGCCCAAGCCACAGCCGAAGCCACAGTCCTAGCCCAAGTCCCAGCCCAAGCCACAGCCCAAGCC
>CAXTNZ010000243.1:0-10556 GCA_964245695.1 uncultured bacterium
CATTAAAGAGTATAAAAGCCTCATTAAAGAGTATAAAAGCCTCATTAAAGAGTATAAAAGCCTGATGAGACTTTATTCACGAGCCTTTTTGCAAAGCCTGACATCTGTTTTAACACTAGCGACTGAAAACTGAGGACTGCGGATCGAGGACTGAGAAAGAAGGACAGATGAGTTTCTGACACAGAACTTTATAATTACATCAAACAACTGATTACAGTTCATATAATGGAACGACGAAATTTGTTTTGATGAAGTAATGAAAAGCCGATTGGTTCACACTGAGGATTTATCACCAGAAGATAAGGAAGCTATGTACTCGCTACTTAGCACTTATTTTGAAGGTGTAAAGCGAGATGTTTTTGAGACAGACTTAAGTCAGAAAAACTGGGTAATTCTGCTCAAAGATGAAAAAACAGATCGGCTGCAAGGTTTTTCCACTCTGTTGATGTATAACACTGAGTTTGAGGGGGAAAAATTAAGTGTAGTTTATTCTGGGGACACGATAATGGACCCTAGCGGGTGGTCGAGTTCTGCGCTTTCTCGCTGTTGGATAACTTCAGTAAACCAGCTTCGGCGAGATTATGCTCAGGGTAGACTATATTGGCTGCTCATTTCTGGGGGATATCGTACCTATCGTTTTCTGCCGATTTTTTGGCGGGAATTTTACCCGCGATACGATGCAGTTACACCAGTTTATATTTCCTCGTTGATCGAGTTTCTGGCAAGCGATCGCTTCGGCAATTATTATGACACAAAAGCCGGAGTAGTCCGTTTTCCTCATCCGCATGTGTTGCGAGACTCTCTGCGGGGAATTCCCCCAGAAAGACTGCAAGATTCTCACATCCGCTTTTTTGAGCAATGTAACCCAGGTCATCTCCAAGGTGCGGAACTCGTCTGCTTGACAGAGATTTGTGAAGAAAACCTGACAGATGCAGGGAGAAGAATGTGGTTCCCTAATTCTCCTGTGAAGCAGCAGCAACAGTTTTCGGCAGAATGGGGGTTGGAAAAAAATACTCAGAAAGCAAAACCAGCGATCGCAACATTTTGAGGACTATTAAATTGGGAATTATATAATCAGCTGCTTCACCAGAAGTGAAAACCTCAACATGAACGTCAACTCGCAGATTCAAAGCGCAAAGAGCCAAAAAAAGACTTTCAATAATCCCCAGCGTTTTATCGAGGGTTGGTATTGGGTATTACCCTCGCGCAATTTAAGGAAGAATCAGGTAAAAGCTGTCACAGTTCTCGGTAGAGAACTAGTTATTTACCGAGGTCAAGATAAAAGAGTAATTACCTTTGACGCCTACTGTCCGCATATGGGTGCTCATTTAGCGGAAGGCAAAGTTGAGGGTAATGAATTGCGCTGTTTTTTCCACAACTGGAAGTTTGATGCTGATGGTATTTGTGTTGATATTCCCTGTTTGTCAGAACCGCTACCGATGAAGTTGAAATCTTGGCATACGGCTGAGAAATACGGGATGATTTGGGTTTGGACTGGGGAAACTCCGCACCAACCATTACCCTTTGTCCCGGAATTGGAAGACGAAGAATGTTACAGCGCTTTAGGTTCTCGCTTCATTAAAAATTGTCATCCCAACGTGGTGATGATTAATGCAATTGATGCTCAACACTTCAATACAGTTCACAATTTGCCATTAGAAATTGTCTTTGAGAAAGACGAACTGAATGAAAATGCGATCGCCTTCAGCAACACTACACGCGGTGGTGAAGATTCGTTTTTTATCAAGTTAATTCGTCCTTTCTACAAAAACGCCGTCACCTACAGCATGTGTTATTGGTACGGTAGCACCGGTACAGTTACAGTTGGACCCGACTTTTTGCATTTCCACATCATGTTTACCCTGCGGATGACCGAACAAGGAAAAACCGAAGGTCAAACTTTGTTAATTACGAAAAAACGTAAAGGTATTTTCGGTTGGTTATTTAACTCAGTTGTGCTATCACTTACCAAGATGGTGGGTAACTACTTTGCTAAAGGTGATACCAAGATTTTCCAAACAATTAAGTTTGAGATGAGAACCCCGATTAAGGCAGATCAATCCATTATGCAGTTTATCAATCATGTGGAAAGACAGAAAGCCCTTTCTTGGGAAACTTGGCTAGATGCGCGATCGCGTGACATAGAAATCAGCGATCGCTCAAAATGGCGAGACGAAATGACTAGCGATTAATATGTAGTGACGGCTTAAGCCGTCATCACTTCTGTTTTAAGGGCTGAAGCCCTTACTACAAATTAATGAATATTCAACAGAAAACCGCTGGATTCGACTTACCCCATCTCCAAGAGCAAGACAAACTGCATCGCTTATTGTCCTCAACCCTTCTGAAGAGAGGGGGAGTGGGGGGAGATAAGGGAGATAAGGGAGACAAGGGAGAGGGGGGAGATAAGAAAGCAAATTCCTCCTTGTCCTCCTTGTCCTCCTTGTCCTCCTTGTCCTCCTCCTCCCCCTCCCCCCCTCCTCCTTGGGACACCACCCACTTCAACCTAGATAATGTAGAAATTTTTACCGATGCAACTGCGGATGAACAAGCTGAAATTTTACAACTTTGTAGCTGCGGACTGCTAGAAGAATCCTACTTCATTGAGAAAGCGGGTATGGGTTACATGGCAAAAATGGTGCTGCTGGCAGAAACAACAGAAGAAAGGATGCTTTATGCTCTTTTTTGTGGTGATGAAGCTAGCCACTTTGACCAGATTAGCCAATTTCTGCCAACTCCCGAACCTGTAGCGAATAACCTTTTCTTACGCTTTTTAGAAGATTTGATAGAAAGTCAAGATAAAACCGTCCTGCTGTTCGTCCTACAGGTGGTACTTGAAGGTTGGGGTTTAAGCCATTACCGCAGTCTCGCGAAAAACTGTATAAATGCAGACTTGAGTTTGATGTTACATTCGTTTTTGCAAGATGAAAGTCGTCACCACGCTACCGGGGTAACGCTATTTGACCGAATAGATGTGACATCATCAAGCCAAAATACGATTATTGAGACACTTGCATCATTTTTGCAGATGGTGCAGGTGGGACCTCAAAGCGTTGTAACTGCAATTGAGAAAGTCAAAGGTGATTTATCGCGTCAACAGAAAGTAAAGATTTTTGCCGAACTGGATACAGAAACTCACAGCGGTAGTCGTTTGAAATTGTTGCGATCGCTTATGAGTCACCCCAATGCAGAAATTATACTTCAACAACTCGACCAGCAGAAATCATTTCACCCTTTCCCACCAGAAAAATGTGTATAAAAGAACCTCTCCCCCAACCCCTCTCCGTTTCGGAGAGGGGAGAAACAATTCCCCCTTCCCTTATAGGGAAGGGGGTAGGGGGTTAGGTTTTTCTTATATTTATAAATATTTAATATGAACACAACATTTAACGAACCCAAACAAAACACACTTTTAGAAAATCCCAAAGTCTACCGCAAACTACAAATTAACCACACACGCAACAAACAACAAGACCACACGCAACTGCTTGACGAAGCAGCTGCCGCATTTAAATATGAAGATTGCAAAGATGTTTATTGGAATCCAGAAGAATTTTCTTTACTTTACGGTACACCAGTATGGTCACAAGCAAGCCAAAGTCAAAAAGTTATCTTAAATCAACTTTATTGGGTAGCTTATTATTCGCAAATTATCTCCGCCGAAATTGCGACAATCTTCTTTAATCAAACTAGCGCTGCCGGACTTTATGCCCAAGAAGATTTTCGTCTAGTTTGTGATATGCTCGACTTGGAATCTGCACAAGAACGCGCTCATATAAACGCTTTTAAAACAGTTTCCAATGAAGTAGAAGCCGCATTATTTGGTAAACGGATCTTCTCCTATACAATGCGGGGACCATTTAGCGAAACGATGATTTTCGCTGACACCAACACCTTAAAACGTTGGTGGAAAAAGCTGCAATTGCAAACCTTTGGACTTTTATCATCAGATAATACCTTCTTAGCTTGCCAATATTTCACCGTGCGCGGTGTGCGAACACTCAACGGTAAGTTAGTACAGCACAAATTAAGCAATTTTTATCAGAAACATCCTGACCAAGAAAACGCTCCCATCCCTGCTAAGATATCTTACTATCACTTCATGGATGAAAGCTTTCATTTTAACAGTTCGACAATTATATCCCATGATGTGATTTCGTGTTTGCAACCACCGACAGCATTTGAGAAGTTAGTCGCTAACTTGGGATTGCGTGGTTGTCAAAAAGACCATTATCATTTTAGTGCGGTTATCAACGGGATTTTTTGGTACGATCCGGCATTGTATGCAGCGATTTATCAAGTCTTGCGATCGCCTATTTTTAGCATGAGCGATATCGAAGCAAAAGAAATGATGCGTCTTAGCTTCACCCAAGAATCAGAAGGACTGCATCGCAGCTATCAAACTCACACCGAAGCAATGGAATCTTATAAAGTTTACCTCGATAAACTCAACTACGTTTGGCAAAGTAATAAACAAATGTCCCTGATGGCATCAAATTCTATTCCTAAATATTTAGAAATGCAAATAAAAGCCTTTTCATCATCCTCGTTTTATGAATAAATCTTAATTCGTAGTAAGCGCTACCCTACGGGAAAGCTCCGCTAACAGCGCTAAAGCGCTAACTACAAAGCATTTTCAGATTATTTACTTCTCCTATAATGAATCAATTTCAAAATCAAAACACACAACCGATTGTCAAGATGAAAATCTTTAACAATTGGGATATTATCGCTAAAGGCTGGTATATTGCTTGTCGAAGCAAAGAAATACCAAAAGGTCAAGCAAAATCTTTAAATCTTTGCGGACAACAAATCGTTATCTTTCGCGGAGAAGATGGAAATATTCGCGCATTAGATGCTTATTGCCCACATTTAGGAACTGATTTAGGAATTGGACGAGTTGATGGTAATTTAATTCGCTGTTTTTTTCATCATTGGGCATTTGATGGTGAGGGAAACTGTCAAGAGATTCCTTGTCAATCAACAATTCCCGATAAAGCGAAACTGCAAGCTTATGCAACTGACGAAAAATATGATTTTATTTGGATTTATCCAGATAAGTCAGCACCAAATAAAGTAGTTGAATTTGATGAACTTAAAGATAAATCTCTCGTGACAATACACGACAAAGCTTTCGAGAGAAGTTGTCATCACCACATTTGCATGATGAATGGCATTGATGCTCAACATCTGCAAACCGTACATAAATTAAATATTAAAATGGATTTATCTTTACAAGAAAATGAATCCGGTACAATTGTTGATTTTACACTGAGCGGTGAATTTCCTCAAACTACGGCAAAAGAGCGAATTGGGCAAAAGATTCTCGGTGAACATTATGAATATACTATGAGATATGCAGATGGCTGTATCGGACTTTTAACTATTATGAAAAAAGTGCGTATTGTGCCACCATTACACATGATTTACGCTTACACCCCTGTAGAAACGGGTAGAACGCGGATTCAACCTATTTATGTGACGAAAGAAAGAAAAGGTATTTTCGGTTGGGTTATTACGCGAATGTTGCTTTTGCTAACTAAATTAGCCTATTATTTCTTGCGTGGTGAAGATGGCATGATTTATGACAATATTCGCTACAATCCTAATGCAATTATTAATATCGACACCCCATTAGTAAAATATATGCAGTATGTAAATAAACTTGAAGCGTCTGTATGGTCGAAAGGTAGTTTTTTATTAGCTAAAAAAGACCTGTTTAACGAACCGCAAAGACGCGTTCGCAAAGCGTCTCGAAGAGAAGTACGCGAAGAAGAGGAGAAAGAAGATAGTAAATTTGACAACGACAGTAAGGGAAAGTTTTAGCTTTCGATAAAATATCTGCGCTCATCTGCGCTCATCTGCGGTTTTATTTATCATGAATAAACATATTATTCGCTTTACACAAAGCAATTATCAACCACTTACTTTAGAAAGACATGAAAAACTTTCTGAACATCTGACGGTACAAAATTCTCCGGTGTTATTTGGCTGTCGGACGGGAATTTGTGGAACTTGTTTAGTAATTGTAGAAGGTGATATTCCACCTCCTAGCGAGGAAGAAAAGGAAATTTTAGAGATATTTGCACCGGGAAATCAACAAGCAAGACTTGCTTGTCAGATAGATTTAACAAACGATATAGAAATAAAAAGTTATGCGGGGGAAAAGTGAGATTTGAGGATTTTTGGTATATTGTTTGTGAGAGTAAGCAACTAAAATTGAAGACGGTACTGCAACGCACAGTTTTAGATGAATGGCTGGTAGTGTTTCGTGGTGATGATGGGAAAGCGGTTGTATTGCGCGATCGCTGTATGCACAGAAACAGCCGTCTTTCTCATGGTAAAATCTGTGCAGGTAAAATCCAGTGTCCTTACCACGGTTGGGTTTACGACAAAACCGGTAAGGTGGTAGCTGTACCTGCTGAAGGTGAAAATTTCCAAGTTACCGATGCTCGTAGCGTGTTATGTTATGACACACAAGAGCAAGATGGATATGTTTATGTGCGATTGACGCAAAATCCAAGTCAAGAATTTGCGCCTTTCAAAATGCCTTGCTATAAACAACCAGGATGGGAAACAGTACGCGTCATTAACCGCTTTCGCAACAACGTCACCAACTGTGCGGAAAACTTCATCGACATTCCCCACACCGCATCGGTTCATCCCGGAGTATTCCGCACACCTCGCGCTTCACAGCTAGAAATGACGGTGGAAAGACGCAACGGTTCAGTATTCGCATCCTACCGTAACGAGACAACAAATCTCGGTTGGTTTACACGCTTCCTCAACTCTCAAGGTTACGAAATTCGTCATATCGACAGCTTTCACATGCCGAATATCACCAGCGTTGAGTATGATATGGGAACGCACAGAAAGCTTTTCATCACCAGCCAATCGATTCCCGAAGCTGCGGACTCAACTTTAGTTTACACTGATGTAACCTTCAACTACGGCATTTGGAACAAATTAGCGCGACCTTTTGTCAAATGGACTGCTCAATATATTATCCGTCAAGATGTCGCAGCTTTAAACATGCAGTGGCAAGTAATTGAAAAATACGGCAGCAATTTTGCCAACACCCCCGCAGATACCATTCACGTTTTTGTCGAGTCTATCCGCAACAAAATCGCTCAAGGGGAAGATCCAAGAAACTTACCAGAAAAATCTCTGCAAATCAAGTTTTGGGTATGAACTATATTCATTAGGACTTACGCAAAAACCAAGATCGCTCCTCTTATTCCTCTGTTACCTCTGTGTCCTCTGCGGTTCGTTTTTTCATAATTTTGCCTAAGTCCTGTTCATAAAAAGAAGTGGCAAAATAAAGCCACTTCTTAATTCCCAGGTAGAACCTGAGAAATATTATAAATAAAATTTAAATTTCAAATGGTGTAAAGTGACACTGTTTTTTAAAATGTTAGTTTTTTTTGCCTTCGTGATTTTGCTGACGCTGACTGTGGCTAATGACAACAAACTTACTTTATTTCGCTTAAAGAAGCGTGAAGACTGGTTTGTGGATGGAATTAATCTATTTTTTCAAGGAATTTTGATTCCCATACTGCAAATAACTGTTATTTATCAACTTTATCAGCATTTGCTTCCCAATTTTCAATCTGCTCTAAATCTGCACCCCATCGTTGCATTTTGCTTCAGCTTTGTGTTTGTCGATTATCTATATTACTGGAATCATCGTCTATTTCATACCCGTTGGCTGTGGTATGTACATCAAGTGCATCACACAGTCACGGAAATGGATGTTTTGGGAACTTCTCGCAATACCTTGTGGACCAGCTTTCTAATTATTTACTTGTGGGTTCACGCTTTATTTATCTATTTGCTGCAAGATTCTAGCTGGTATGTCGCGGGTGTCAGCTTAAGTTCGGCTTTAGACTTGTGGAGACATAGTATTTTTACACCCAAACCAACATCGTTATTTTACCGCTGTTTATCACCTTGGCTCATCCTACCCCAGGATCATGCTTGGCATCACGCTAGCAGCGGTATTGTTGGTAATTATGGAGCAAATTTCAAGCTTTGGGATAAGATGCACAATACTTATTTTGAATGTGATAAAGCACCAGATTCGTTGGGTGTGGAGACTAAGTTAAGCTTAACTCAAAAGCTATTTTTGCCCTTTTAATTTGAAAATAAATATAAGTCACATGAATCCAGAAGTCATCGATAAATCAACGCTATCTATAGAAAAAATAGAAAATTATACGCAAAATTCCCTAACTTTTTTAAGTCTGATACTTTCCTTTTTCCCAGCCTTAATCATCCTGACGGCTTTGATATCTTTCCTGGGTATTTGCATTTACCCTGGAGTTTTCAGTTTAGCGACGCTTTTCTTTTCTTTATATGGATTTCCCTTATTAATATATCGCATACACGAGTATTTTTACCCGCTCAAAGAAGGAATCAGCTATTTACAAGGTAAAGAATATTCACCTTGGTGGGGAAGTCACCAAATACAAGTAATATATATTGCCTTTCCCGCAATAGAAACACTGTTGCGCCTTATCCCTGGTGCATTTTCTTTATGGTTGCGTTTGTGGGGATCTAAGGTGGGTAAAAATGTTTATTGGACACCACAGTTAGAAATAAGCGATCGCTCGTTAATAGAAATTGGCGATAATGTAGTATTCGGTAACGGTGTCGGCATTTATTCCCACATCATCAAACCAAAAAAACAAGACTTATTGCTATATGTTAAAAAGGTGAAAATCGGCAATAATGTCTTTTTAGGAGCTTGGAATCACATCGCACCAGGAGTTACAATTTTAGATGAAACTTATGTTCCTGTTTTCACTCATATTTATCCAAACAAAAAATTTAGTCAAGAGTCAAAAGTCAACAGCGAAAACTCAGAAACTTAATTTTGTAGTAAGGGCTGAAGCCCTTAAAATTTAAATTACGAGGGCTTCAGCCCTCACTACGTTAAATGCGCTTTATTATTAAACTATTCGCAAAGCTTCTCACCCCTGCTGCTAAAAGATTTCATTCTGCATTGAAAAATCCCCAAGCATCGCAGCAAGTAACACAAAAGGAGATTTTTCAACGTCTTATTCAAAGTGAATATGGCAAATCTTTAAATATCAAATCTATTATCGATTGGCATCACATCCCCATTGTTACATATCACGATATTGAAAAGTTTATTTTGCAACAAAAGGAAACTAAAAAGCCTTTCCTAACATCTGAATCAATCCTTTTTTATGAAAAAACTTCCGGAAGTCGCGGTGCTGCTAAATTAATTCCTTACACCAAATCTTTGCTGAGTTCTTTTAACCAAATGTTCTGCGTTTGGGCGCATGATTTAATTGTACATGGGGCAAAGTTTTCTACAGGTAAAATATATTTTTGCATTTCGCCACAGTTAGCAGGAAAACAAGATGAAATCGGATTAAACAATGATTCAGAATATTTAGATAAATGGTTAAGATGGTTTCTCAGTCCTTTTTTGATTTCACCTCGCGGATTAAATCGCGTTGGTGATGCGGAAAAATTTAAAAATAAGCTTTCTCAGACACTTTTACTCGAAGAAAAGTTGGAAATTATCTCTATTTGGAGTCCAAGTTTTCTCAAAGTTATCCTCGATTATATTCAAAGTAATCAAACACGACTTTTATTAGAAATAGGCGATCGCCTTTCACCTCAACGACGCCAAATGCTTCTCAATACAGACATTCCCTGGACGCTACTTTGGCGAGAACTCAAACTTATCTCTTGTTGGGATAGCGCTAACGCTGCGGATGGTGCAGGATTTTTGCGATCGCTTTTTCCCAAGGTCTTAGTACAGGGTAAAGGACTCCTGGCTACCGAAGCACCGCTAACTATCCCCTTAATTGAAGCGCAAGGATGCGTACCAATGCTGAATGAGGTGTTCTTTGAATTTGAAGATGAAGCTGGGAAAATTTACCGCCTGCATGAATTGGAAAAAGACGGCGTATATGAGATAATTCTTTCTCAGAAAGGCGGATTATATCGTTATCAAATAGGCGATCGCATTCGCGTTACCCATTTCTATTTAAATACACCTTGTTTGGAATTTATCGGACGTACACAAGAAATCAGCGATTTAGTTGGCGAGAAACTACATTCTGAGTTTGTTCGTCAAGTTCTTGATTCCTTAGCCTTACAAGGAACATCCTTTAAAAGTTTAGTACCTGTCAAGCAGCCGCAACATTACATTTTGTTACTCAACCAAACAAATGTAAATCCTCAAGAACTCGCCCAACAATTAGATGATGCATTGCAACAATCTCCTCAATATCGCTATGCAAGACTTCTAAATCAACTTCAACCGGTGCGAGTATTGGTATCTTCACGCATCCCGGAAATTATCGCTTTATATAAAACGCGATCAGGTAAAAAATGGGGCGACTTAAAACACGATATTCTCTCAACCACACCCATTGAATCAGAACTGCTGGCTGAAATTGAATTAATTCGTAGTAAGCACTTCAGTGCTTAAAAAGGCGTTAAAACGCCTACTACTTTTAAATCTAAAAATCCACAAATAGAACTAATGGATTAGGGGTTAGGGGCTAGGAACAACC